>NZ_LARE01000106.1:0-6004 GCF_000980245.1 Odoribacter sp. N15.MGS-14 | reverse complement strand
ATTACATCCTAGGAAGAAAAGTAATAATAATATACAGGCAAATAGTTTCATTAATTGTAATTAGTTTAATATATATTTTTGAATCTCCATCATTTCTGTTTTTTCCGAGAAAACAGCTCCAAAGGCATTTCCACTATGTTCATCGATTGTGATAAAACGTGGACAATTATTTAATTCATATACTTTTTCTAAATCGCCCTGCCAACTAAATACTAAAATTTTACTTGTTCCGACAAATTCTGTCTTCATAGGATTGCCATTCCAAAGAATATATACCTTTTCATTTGTACTATAAGTCTGAATAGACTGAAGAATGGTTTCTTCCGTAATATAAAGATTATAATTATTTTCCTCCGGAGAGTGGGATAAAGTGTATGATTTTTTCAATTCGCCGTCGAAATTATAAAAATTAATCAGGTTTAAATATTGAAAAGCTGCAAGAATAGTTTTATACTTAGGCGATATTGATAAATGATGATAATAAACATCTTTACGGTCCTCCTTATTATATTCATAATCCGGTTTATATGGAACATGAAAAACTTTTTCTGTTTTCCTATTGTATATAGAAAAGAGGCCTTCATCTGCTTCAATCGGAGTAAAAATATACAAAGAATCGGTGAGATGGAAATTGTATAAAAAAAGCATACCACTACCCAAGTTTCTTTGGGTCTGCAAATATTTCTTCCGATCGATATCCCTTAATGGAATCTGAATAAGATTTGCAGTGGGACTATCATAAATTGTTAATGTATCCCGATTAAGGGTACTTACAAACATGGGATAGTTGAATTCTCCGGAACCGCGCCCAAGTCTACCCCATTTACAAATTTCTTCGTTCGTATAAATATTATAAGCATAAAATATACTTTCGCTGCAGGATTCCTTCAGTATCAATATACTATCTATCAATATTCCCTCTTCATAACACCTTTCAGAAACAGGAATTTTTTCTCCCTTAATGGAAGATGAGGATAACAGCCTAAGCTCCTCTGTTTTTACAGGAGCATTACAAGCTGCTATATAAAACGCCATACAAAATATGTATATTTTATTTCTACTACATTCTTTTAATTTCATAATTATTCTCTTCCGTTCTCAACCAGTATCCATTGCCTTTATCCAGTACAATTTTGATCTGGTCTTCATTTATCAGCAATGTTCTCAATTTCCGGATCACCTTATTCAATTGCGATTCGAAATTATAGGCTGTATTGTTCCAGCCGGCCAGTAAAAGCACTTCCCGAGGAGACAGTTTATTTTTATTTTTGCACAGTATTGCAAAAACTTTACTTTCCAACATAGTCAATTCCTGCCGTTGATCTCCGATACGCAACTCAGCTTTAGCAAAATCATAAGTAACATTATCCGTCAAGTCTATCACCGAAGAGGCAGTTTTCCCAATCAACCGTTCCACCTGTTCTAATAGAAGAGCCACACTGTAATTCTTTACCAGATAGACCTGTGCTCCCTGACAAAGGCCAGTTTTCAAATCCTTCTCCTCTGCCAGCGAACTATAGATCACGACAGGTGTCTGCAAATCGTTTACCCGAATCAACTGCAATACTTCGAGTCCCGATCGTTTCGGCATATTCACATCCAAAACGACAATATCCGGCCGATACTTTTTGTACTTCACCAAAGCTTCCTTCCCATCTACCGCCTCAATTACCTCCCAGCCTTTTGCTGTCATTTTCTCCTTCATTTCCAACCTCATCAACCGATCATCTTCCGCACACAATACTTTAATAATCGCCATTTTATTCTGCTTTTATCCGGACTTCAAACCGACTGCCTTTTCCCGGAGCACTTTCCACCCGGATCTCCCCTCCATAAGCATTCACCACTTTCTTAGCAAAAGCCAGTCCTAATCCGAAACCGGTTTTATTCTTTACTTTTTTATCTTTCACCCGGTAAAACTGTCGGAATATCCGTTTCAACACTCTTTCCGGCATCCCGATTCCCCGGTCTGTTACCGTCAGTACCCAATCCCGATTTTCCCGGTAAAAAACAACTTTCACCCAAGGTTCATCTCCACCATATTTAATAGCATTATCGACCAAATTGATTACAAGATAATTAAAATAAACCTGGTCGAGCAAGGGTTTCTCTTCTCCTGTTTCCACCTGAAATTCCAACCTCGCATACGGATACAATATTCTAAACATCTCTGCCACCATCCCGATTTCCTGAACGATATCCACCGAAGCCCGCTCCACCTCCAACCGACTGTTTTTCAAGGTCACCAACATGGTATCGGTAATCTCTACCATTTTGCGGATGCGCACTTCCACCATTTTCAGTTTTTCTTCCTGTATCGCCGTCAATTCCCGGTTCTTCCGGTTCACAATTCCTTCTAATGCCGAAGTAACTGCAGCTAAAGGTTTCTTCAATTCATGTTCCAAATGGGCTATCCCCATGGTCTGCACATTTGCGCTTTGCCATGTCAGACGAATCGCTTTCCATAACCATACCAAACACCCGATAAAAGCAAAGAAAAACATCCCCTCCCCCACCAAATGCCAAATCATGGAACGGAAGATCAAAGGCAATTGAAAAACCGCTTCTATCCGATGCCGGCAACGATAACCGGCCTCGACAGAAACGGTACGTATTTCTCCTTCGCAAACGCCTGTTACTTCCAAAACCCGTCCCGCCGAATCCCGCAACAGGATGCCGGACAATCCATTCATACCTGCCTTTTCCAAATTTTTTCGATATAAAGAGTCCAATTGAAAAACATCAAAATCGTGTTGCTCATATAAATAATCGTAAAAAACAGCTCTGCCCATTTCCCGAAACTGATCAACAAAAGATAAAGTAATTTCTCTAACCCTACAGCTATCCCCATAAACAAATGTCTTTTTATCTTCTTTTAGTCCGTAACTGAAAGGAACTTTACGTGTCATCCATTCCTCCTCCAAAAATTCCTTAAACGAATCCACCAGTCGGTCACCGGCTTCTTGCCTGAAGCGATTTATCTCCATTTTCCGGGTTTTATACAACCACCCTCCCTGACCGATCAACACACATATCAATAAACCAATACATAAAAAGAAAACTATCCTGATATTCCCTTTCATCATTTTTGTTTTGTCCGGTACGTTATAGAATGTTGAAACTTTTACAAAGATAAAATTCCCTTGTAAATTTGTTCTATAAATTTAAATAAAAATTAATATGCATAAAAAAAGAATCTTATTGACAGGAACGATAATTATTTTATCTGTTCTATTCCTGAATGTCGTATTCCCGGACCAGTCAGCGAAAACCAGTCTGACGTTAGCCAATATCGAAGCAATAGCAGAACAAGAAAGTCCTGACGGCGAAAGAAAGGACCTGTGCCTCCAGGCCGGTTATATATGTGTCGGTATAGATAAAAATGGAATAGATGGAGAACATCACGGATTAATGAGAGGAGAGTAATACGATATGAAAAAGCAATCTTACCTTTTTATCGCCTTATTTATTTCCGCCTGCCAGGCAGAGCCGGATTTTACAAAAGAAGTTACCCCTTTGTTACATACCCGGGCGGGATCGTTGCAATTCGCCCAAACCGATAACCTGAATCTCGACGCCCTGGGGATCGTCCATCCCACCAAAATCGTCCGTAAAGATTCTTTGTATGTCATCCTAACCCCTCAAAGCGCTTATCGCTTTGCCATTTACAATCACCTTAACGGAACCCTGCATCATTTAGTACCGGCGGGAAGCAGCGAAGGCGAAGGGCACTGCTATCTGAACCTCCACCTCAACGGTAATATCGTTTCGGCATTGGATTTCAGCACCGGCCGTCTGGTTGAAATCGATCTCAACCATTGCACCGAAGCAGATTACCGCCCTGTATTCACCTCCCTCACAGCCCACGGTAAAACGCCGTTAGGAGCTGTTCGGGCCGGTAACCGGATTATTTCTACCGGAATTTATACCTCAGGCCGTTATTGCAGCACAAACCCGGCGGAAAACGAAGATATTTACAGCGTCGCTTATCCGGAATGCGCCCTGCCGTCCTTATCCGACAGCTTGAAAAGTATTTTCTACGCCAGCAATTGCCTGGCCCTTAACCGGACCCAGACCCGTCTCGCCTGTGCCAATATGCAATACGGTTGTCTGGACCTCTGTGCCATCCGGGAAGACCAGCTGATCCGGGTAAACGAAGTACACCTCAACCGGCCCGGAGTAAGTATCCGGCTGCAACGTCCCAAAGGCCGGAAAATATGGTATCCGGTAGCCTACACCGACCATAATCTGTTCGGTTTCTGTGACCTGACCACTTCCGACGATTACATTTTCGCCCTCTATTCCGGACGTACCTACCGGCAATACCGGAATGATGTCGACAAAGGCCGCGTGATTCTGGTATTCGACTGGAACGGCTCACACGTCCGCACCTACCATCTATCGAATAGTTGCTCGTCCATCAGCTACGACCCGGTAACGGATGCGATTTATGCCTTGTCGCACGAAAAGGGGAAATGTGAAATTATTACCTTAAATTTATAAATTGGGTAGATTATAGAATGTTGCTTTTTTCATGAAACAAGAATTCATCTTTAAATTTGTTTTGAAAAATAAATATTCAATACAATGAAGAAATTCAACATTTTGCTCTTCATCACAGTAATAATACTTTTGCTCTTGTCCGGATGGTCTATTTTTCACCAGCCCGGCTACAGTAGTGAAGATCAGTTCGTCACTCCCACAAATATCCATTTTGAAAAGGATACCCTATCGTTAGGCTCAGTCAAATACGGGACAGAACAAAAAGCAGTATTTCGTTTTACAAACACCGGTACAGCTCCGCTATTGATCTACAATGTAGTGCCATCGTGCGACTGCACTGCTGTGAAATGGAAAAAACGCCCCATCAAACCGGGAGAATCAGGAGAGATCCAAACCGTATACAGCCCGAATTCACTCGGTATGTTTATTAAAAACATAGAGGTCCGCTGCAATGTGGCCGGACACAAAATCAACCTAAAGATACGTGGTAATGTAATCGAATAAATTTTCATGCGCGTGGTAAAAATTAACAATCCTTTCGATTATGCTATCATGAAAGTCAACTTGATTGTCTAACCCAGGAGAAAAAGGACGGAAAGCTGAACAGCATTTTCCAAATCAAATCAGCTTCCGTCCCGACACTCCCTCTAAAAAAGAAAGAGAGGTAAGTATGTAAATATATAAATAACGTATAATAATTGCAAGGCAAAAACATACAAAATAAATTTCAAAATATTTATTACAAATAAAATACAACTATTATGAAAAATATCAAATTACTAATCGTAATCCTTATTGTTGCATTTTCAGCTTTTAATATTTCAATGAGTATCACAGAAAATTCAGAAAATAATATTACTTTAAATAGTATAAATGAACATGCATTTGCAAGTAGTGAAAATGAATGTTCGAATGCAATAAGTATGACGTTTGGATGTACAAGATGCTCAAACATGAATGTCCCAGGTTGTAAACATATCCCTGAAGAAACCACAAGCACCTGTACAATCGGAAAATGTTCACAATGCGGTGCTCCTGGTTCTTATCTTAACTAATTTTTCAAGAGACTGTCTAAAAAGTCAAAACATCCCCAGTTAGAATCGAATATTTGATTTCAGTCTCTAATAAGGATATGAATAAATAGAGGGTGTCAAATTTTTTTGGATACCCTCCTTAATCGGATATTCACTCTATTTCATTGATAAATATATAAGAATATAATTCTTTTGTTTTAAAACTATGCAAAAATCTTTCCTTCTATTTCTAGTATTATCTTTCATACAGTGTAAGACTGAAAATTACCCCATCACCGGGACTATCACGTTACCTTTCAAAACAGGAGAAAAATACCTATCGGTAACTGAATCGGATTATCAATATTCTTATCATTTTATTTCATTGGAAACTAAAGAAGGATCTTTACTCAGTAAAAAGACCTCCAATTACCAGAGGAAATCAAACAACATTTAAACAACGAAGGCGTCGTTCTTCGTCTATATTC
>NZ_LARE01000162.1:0-1167 GCF_000980245.1 Odoribacter sp. N15.MGS-14 | reverse complement strand
AGTTTGATTGGCCTTTCACCCCTACCCGCGAGTCATCCGAAAACTTTTCAACGTTTACCGGTTCGGTCCTCCATCACGCGTTACCGCGACTTCAACCTGCTCGTGGGTAGATCACAAGGTTTCGCGTCTAGCGCCACCAACTTCACGCCCTGTTAAGGCTCGCTTTCACTTCGGCTGACGGGCCTGAAGCCCTTAACCTCGCTGGTGACGACTAACTCGTAGGCTCATTATGCAAAAGGCACGCCGTCACCACATCGCGTGGCTCCGACCGCTTGTAGGCGCGCGGGTTCAGGGTCTATTTCACCCCCCTGCTCGGGGTACTTTTCACCTTTCCCTCGCGGTACTGGTTCACTATCGGTCTCTCGGGAGTATTTAGCCTTGCCAGGAGGTCCTGGCGAATTCAGGCAGGATTTCTCGTGTCCCGCCCTACTCGGGATACCGCTATCTAAGAAAGAGGTGTCGTGCACGGGGCTATCACCCTCCACGGCTTACCTTTCCAGGTAATTGCACTTCGTCTTCCGTCGAATCTCGCGGTCCCATGACCCCGCTGTCGCCGAAACGGCAGCGGTTTGGGCTCTTCCCCGTTCGCTCGCCACTACTGGGGGAATCACTTTTTGTTTTCTTCTCCTGCGGGTAATGAGATGTTTCAGTTCCCCGCGTTCGCTTACCTCACGGTATGACCGTCATCTAGACGGCCGGGTTGCCCCATTCGGAAACCCACGGGTCAAGGGTTACTTGCACCTCGCCGTGGACTATCGCGGCTTATCGCGTCCTTCTTCGCCTCCGAGAGCCTAGGCATCCACCGCGCGCCCTTAATCGTTCACGTTCGTTAGCGTCGTGTACTTTTATAATCTACCTTGTCCCCTGTATCACCACGGGGACGGCTCTGTGTTATTCTACTACATTCTTACTTCGTGGATCAAATGATCCATTAACGTTCCAGCATGTCAAAGAACTTTATCCGTGGAGAATAAGGGAGTCGAACCCTTGACCTCCTGAATGCAAATCAGGCGCTCTAGCCAACTGAGCTAATCCCCCGGCTGTAGTCCCTCGCGGAGTTGAACCGCGGACCTCTACATTATCAGTGTAGCGCTCTAACCAACTGAGCTAAGAGACTATGGTTAACCCGCTATCGGGCAATCATGTAACGTGAAAAAACGTGAAACG
>NZ_LARE01000104.1:0-6203 GCF_000980245.1 Odoribacter sp. N15.MGS-14 | reverse complement strand
GCATAATCTGTTCGAACTGTTCGTTAGCCGAACGAAGGGTACTCACCCAATACCCGGCAAACAACGTTTGGATATGGGCGGCATTGGCTTCGAGCTTCAGTCCTGCATCAGATTCTTGATCGCTCCGGTTTCCTGACGGTAAGGCATAGCCGGGATGTTCCGGCCATACTTATCGACCAAAACCAGCAGTACCTCACAGATATCCGAACTCATCCACCGAGGCCTCTATACATTTCAAATTCTGTATATCCGTTCCCCCGATAGAGGTAAACCTTCCATACGTTTTTTCATCCTTTATCTTTCCATGATTAAAAAGAATATTGATTACCGGATATGAATCGCATAGAAGAAAAAGCTCACCCCTATACCGATGAAATACCACAGATGGAAATCTGCGACACCGAAGCGGTCGTACCTGGTCAGCAGAAAAGCGATAGCATCACTACCCACAATGACAGCCAGGGTTCCCATCAATGTCGTCGGAATGAAACGTTCGTATTTTCAGACAAAGTAAAAATAAAAATCATCCAGCCAACGACAGCACCGATCAAAAATGGAGCCAAATGTCTAAGCATAAACACCTATATTAAAGATTTACAATTCGTAAAAATTTACCTTATCACCAGCTTTCTCCATCACAAATCCCCTACAAAATCTCCTTCCATCTATCATCTATTATTTATCATCTATCTTTGTCGCTACCGGGAGAATCGAACTCCCGCTCCCGAACCATCGTAGCGGCGTTGCCTTCGGGGGTTTCCCCACCGGATTGGATACCGGTTCACGCCCGGTCTGTTACCCTACGCGTGTAGCAACCCACGGCGACGCCACCGGGAGACTCTTTTACGTCCAAGAATGAAAAGGAGCTCGGTCAGCTGGGAGAAGAAATAAACTGAAAAGAAAACTATCGTTTAGAATGATAGATAAGATTATAAAACACAGAACATATTGAAAATTTGAATTGATCGTACAAATTTGTCGGCAATATGTTTACAAAAAAAACGAACGATTAAATTTGTAATAAAAAATAGCTGGGGAGGTTAATGAATAAATTTTGAAAAGATTGATTAGGTGAAGATTATAAAATAGTCAGAAAAAGAAAAGAGATTCGAAACATAACTGTTTTAATCGTTCGTTTTTTTAACATTCGAACTACTTGATTATCTCTTTGTAAGAACAGGGAACAAAGATACATATTAAATTTGTTGTGTACAAATTGAATCTGGAATTAATCCGGGAAAATCAAATAAAAAAATCCCGGAATCGTGGTCTGTAAAACACCAAAATTCCGGGGAATAGTATGTAGAGAAAAATTATTATTGTTTCCGACACATAATGTTCAGAATCGTCTTATCGGTCTGTTCCATACCGGTGGTACCGATGATTCCGACATTGCGGATCGTTTTTTCAATATCTTCTTCAATAATACCGTCATTGTGAGTTTTGATTCCTTTCATGGATAACAGAGCGGCCTGTACGGCAGCAGAAACGCCGGAATATACTTTCAGGGCACAACCTTGTTTCGCTCCGTCACACATCATTCCGGTCAGGTTGGAACACATAGTCTTAATAGTGTTGACTACCTGTTCGTAGGTTCCCCCCATCAGATAAGTAATCGCCGAAGCAGCCCCCGTACCGGCAATCAGAATTCCACACAAAGCAGAAAGGTGTCCCATATAATAATGGATATGGGCAGCTACCAGATTACTCAAAGCCAAGGCCCGGATCAATTGCTCCCGGGAACAACCGAATTGTTCGGCAGCCACGACGACAGGAAGATAAACCGTAATTCCCTGATTTCCACTACCGGAATTAGTCATCACCGGTTTTTCACAACCGTCCATCCGAGCATCGGAAGCTGCGGTGGCACAAATCAAGGCATTGTTCAAAAAGTCGTTTTCCAACAACCCTTTGTCGATATTTTCTTTTAAGGTCTTACCGATCTGCAGACCGTATTCACTCTTCAAACCTTCAGCCGAAATCGCTTTGTTCATTTCAGCACCTTCCAATACAAACTCGATCTCTGCAACGTCGATCCGGTGGATAAATTCCCAGATCCGGGCTATACTTAATTCAACACGATCGCTCTTTTCGGCAGCTACCGGCGTAAAATCTTTACGATAAACTGCTTTCCCGTTCTTTTCAACCAGAATAATATTGGTATGTCCGTGGACAATCACTGTTTTTACCGTATCGTTGCCTTTCTTACAGATGGCTTCTGCATACAATTTATCGGGAGCATCTTCTTTCAAATGGATAACGACAGCCTGCTTGTCCAATAAAGATTTAGCAACAGCCAAATTATTACAAGCAGAAACTTCCTTCAATACTTCCAGGCCGTATTCAGTCTTTCCACAAACAGCACCCAAAGCAGCGGCGATAGGCAGTCCGGTCATACCGGTACCGGGAATACCTACTCCCATTCCGTTCTTATAGATATTTCCACTGACGAACACTTCGATATGTTCCGGAACACCACCCAATTCTTCTTTACATCGGGCACAAGCTAAGGCACAAGCAACCGGTTCCGTACAACCTAATGCCGGAATCGTTTCCATTTTCAGTACTTCTATGATTTGTTTATCTGTAGCCTGACACATAAAATTTTATTTTTGATTGATGAAGCAAAATTATTTCTTTTTATCATATCCACTCCTCCGACCTCCTGTATTAACGCTTTTTTAACTTGATTTACATCACCAAAGTAGTCTTTTCCCGGGGATTTCCAACACAAACAATGACCAATATCGTCACTCTCAAAAGCACACCTTAACCCGTCTGCGAGTCGACCCCAATGTTCCCTCCGAATCTCTGAATAATCATTTTATTGACGAACAAACACACTTTATCCAGGCGGCAAGATCAAGAAAATATTTCACGATTTACTCTAAATTCCTTATCTTCGCAAAAAATTTTAAATCATGAATAAATATTTATTCTTTATATTATTCCTTTTTCCGGTCCATTTGTTTGCACAAGAAGCAGATACCCTGATCGTGGAAGCAGAACCGCATTACGATATTCTTCAGGAACTCAGGACGGAAAGTCATAACGGTGGACAGGTAATCCTCGACAGTGACACGCCGATAGACAATTTGCTGCAATGGCACATCCATCTGAATGAGAAAAAGAAAACTTTTACAGGTTACCGGATTCAAATTCATTCGGTCAGTTCGTTCGGCTGCAACATCGAAAACCTAAAGGAAATGCGGAATAAGTTCGAAGAAACCTTCCAAGACATTCCGGCCTATTTGAAATATTTTGATCCGGATTTCAAAATCCGGGTAGGTAATTACAGAAACCGTTTAGAATGTATTCCTGATTTACACCGGATCCGTAAAATTTATCCGGCCAGTTATGCCGTAAAAACAGAGATTTCCCTGGATGAACTGAAACGAATCCCGATGCAGGATATCGTGACCGGGACAGAAACAGCGGAATAACCGGAATCAACTGAAAGAAATACTGAGTTCACGTTCAAGCCGTTCACGCTCCTGAGCTGTTTTTTTCATCAATTCCTGATAAACAGACGAATCAGGATCTGTAGGTCGGTGTAATAAAGTCTTGTTTATTTTATCGATGCGCTTCATCCACGCTTCGGTTGCCGAAGTCATATACAGGGACTGAAACTTCTCCCAGATATATTCGATTCCTTGCGGAGAGATGTGTAACATATCTTCTGTATAGAAACGATAATCCCGAAGCTCGTCCATCACGATCTCATAAGAAGGGAAATAAGAGACATAATCCAGCCTTTGCTTCAATTTATCGATGGCCAGCAACAATACCGCTTTACTCAACTGGTTGGCATGTGCTCCGTCTTTCCAATGCCGGATAGGGCTCACGGTGAACAGCACCCTCATATCCGGATAACGACTGTGCAGGCGGGACAATAAATCGGTATACACCTGTTCGATATCTTCGGGGCTTAATCGGAAACGCTCGAAATCAGTGGCCGGAAATTTATGACAATTGGCAACGACTCGTCCCAACTGCCGATGACGGTATACCCAGGCAGTTCCCCAGGTAATCACCAGGACATTTGTCGTTTTTAAATGAGCTACCGATTTTTCCAATCTGGAATTTATACGCTGTAAACAGTCCCCGGCTTCCCTGGCGGAAAACCGTCCATGATGGCTCAGACTCACCCACAGTTCCCCGTTTCGTAATAAATCGGCCTGCGAGAATCGTTTACCGGCCAATAACAACTCCAGCGTATCAGCCACAGACAGGGGATTATATACAATACCACAAGGATTGATATCCGTCTTGAACCTGAAATATTCCAGCTTCGCTCCAACATTTTCGACAAAGCAGGAACCCAGCATCATGAGCCGGGTCGAATAATCGATCCGAAACGAAGGTTTATCCAATTTGACAACAGTCTGTAGTTCCATTTTTTCCACTAATTTCATCACAAAGGTAAGTCACCTTTTCGTTTTTACCTTTTACTTTTTACTTTATTTTCTATCTTTGCAGAACAATTTTTGTACAATGAGCTTTATCACCATCCTATTAATTGCAATCGGTCTTTCTATGGACAGTTTAGCGGTCAGTATCAGTGGCGGCATATGTATGAAACCGTTCTGTATCAAGAAGTCTCTGAAAATGGCTTTGACCATGGGGATATTCCAGGGGGGTATGACCTGGCTGGGATGGGCGATGGGTATTCATTTCAGTAATTATATCACCGATTTCGATCACTGGATCGCCTTTGTTTTATTGAGTTATTTAGGTGGAAAGATGGTCTACGAATCCTTCAAAGAAGAGGATAGCCACCTGATTACCTTTTCTAGCCGGATGCTTTTCACCCTCGGCGTAGCGACCAGTATCGATGCCCTGGCTGTCGGCGTGAGTATGGCTTTTCTGAAAACGGGCATCTGGTTTCCGGCTTCAGTTATCGCTTTCACTACTTTCTTCCTTTCTTTCAGCGGAGTGATCTGTGGCTTCCGGTTCGGAAAAATCAAAGGCCTCAAAGTAGAACTACTCGGAGGCCTTATCTTAATTGTAATCGGTGTTAAAATACTGATCGAACATACTTTATTGGATTAAAGATCGTCAGAACAAAGGGACGGGGGTATTGTTCCCCAAAATAGAACAATATCCCCGTCCCTTTGTTTTCCAATTTTTCAACATTTTAATGAGATTAAACAAAATCTCAGAATAGTGTTTCAAAAAGTGTGTAAATCCCACTTTTATTATTTTTGTAATGGAAACTTTAAAAATGACAAATAGGAATTTACACATGAACAAATTTCTGAAATCACAAATGGGGAAGAAGGTTTACAAGGTTTGGTAAAACAAAGTCCATCCATCTTCCCCTCGAACACCGGAAAACCAGAGTTCATCTACAGATCTTTTCAGACAACCGGCAATTTTTTACGGAGAAGGATGAGCATAGAATTCATCTATATCAAAATAACAATAAGGCAAAAGGGAGAGTCCTTCTTCAGAAGCCTCTAAAATCGTACAGTCGGGATTACGACAATCCGAAGAATCGACATTCTGTCCTTTAGTCGCAACCACTACGGCTTTACAATATTGCTTCATCTCACAAATTGCTTATTTTGCCTCTTCCGAAGAGCAAAACATATTACGATCGAACTCAGCTTGACGGGAAGTAACCCGATTTGTGCAAGCCATCATCCCGATCAAGCCACCAATTACCAGAAAATCTTTCATGCTATTTCCCTTATTGTACTTCCCGGCAACAACGTACATTCAGCCAATTGGTAGTCATCGTACTCTGACGAAATACTTTCGTCGAATTATAAGCGATTTTCCGGTAAAAGATAAAACCGTCGTAAGCCGGATCTGCGGTTGCTGTCCAAAAATAGCCGAAAACACTTCGGAAACGCCAGTTATCGTTATAAGCGACAGGATGTACCGAATAAAAGCCACCGGCCTCCAATTTCAAACCGGTACCTTCCTCTCCTTGCTGCATCAACTCGCCTTCGTACGTACCCCGCTCTCCGATCGCACCGATTTCCGGTTCACTCATGCCGAGAGCCCGTTCTAAATCTGCCCAATCGGCATCGGTAGGCAAACGCCATCCTTGAGGAGCGACGGTCATGGCCGCTGCATAGTTGTAATAATAACCGTATTTACGAAACATATTATCACTCATGGATCCTTCTCCCAAAACTCCTTCTTCTTCATAACAACCATACAATCCGGTTTCCGGTTCATAACGCATATTGGAT
>NZ_LARE01000103.1:0-6570 GCF_000980245.1 Odoribacter sp. N15.MGS-14 | reverse complement strand
AACAGAATTTTAGCTAGTGAGTAATTTCTTTCATTTTAGGTATTATATGCCAATTCAGAAGAAAGATCACCAACTCAAATATTTAACCATTAGTTGCTCATAACATCATGGTTTTCTCATCAACATTCACTATTTTTGCAAAAAGAGCAAATATGAAACAAGCTATTATCAATAAACTAAGAGAGTTCTTCAGGCTACAACCAGTTGAGAAAGCATGGGTGTTTGGTTCTTATTCTCGTGGAGAAGAATCAAGGGAGAGTGATATTGATATACTTGTACGCTTTGACAAGAATGCTAATGTTACTCTTTTCAAGTATATCGGTATCGTGAACGCTTTACAATCTCTTCTGCACAAGAAAATTGATTTGGTGGAAGAAGGACAGTTGAAAGATTTCGCTAAAGAATCAGCAGAACAGGATAAAATATTGATCTATGAGAGAGAAGCCTAAAGATATCAACCGCTTATCCCATATAATAGAGGCAATTGATAACCTGTTCGAATTTACTAAAGGTATCAGTTTTGACGAGTACAAGGGAAATAAGATACTCCGTTTTGCCGTTATCAAAAATTTAGAGATAATTGGAGAGGCGGCATATTTACTGACAAATGAATTTAAGGAAAAGCATCCAGAAGTCGAATGGAAGATTATAATTGGAATGCGCCATGTTTTAGTACATGGTTATTATCAAATCAGCGATGAAATGGTATGGGCTACAATTCAAACAGAATTATATCCATTAAAAGAAAAGGTTGAGTTATACAAACGGGAACTAGAATAAAATATCATCATAGATAAAATATACTGGCAATGGATTCACTTCTATTGCTTTTTTTATTTGGTGGAAAATTGTAGCAAATTTAGTTATATATTACCCAATAAAGATATTATTCACCAACTACAATATCATAAGCTAAGTAATAAATGAAATTGAAATTTAATGTATAACCAATTAATAACAAAAAGTATGTGTATAAAAATCATATTCCAACCACCATAATTTAGTGGTAAATTGCTTATATATAAGCTATATATTACTTATATTTAACAAAGTGTAAGAAAGGGGGGGATAGAATCGCTTGCCGATCGTTGGTACGTGGCTGTGAATCTATTATCTTTATGCCGTAATAAAATATGATGATGATGCAGGATATAATAAACGGACGCTGCGGTTGGTGTAAAACAGACGAACTGTATGTGAAATACCATGATGAGGAGTGGGGAAAATTGGTAACCGACGATAGGAGGCTGTTTGAGTTTCTGGTGTTGGAGAGTGCACAGGCGGGGTTGAGTTGGATAACGATCCTTAGAAAACGTGAGGGATATCGTAAAGCTTTTTACAATTTCGATGCCGGATTGGTTGCACAAATGACCGATGAAGATGTCGAACGGTTAATGCAGTTTGACGGTATTGTGAAAAATCGTTTGAAAATTAAGTCGACAATCACCAATGCAAGGCTATTCCTTGCCATACAAAAGGAGTTCGGTAGTTTCTATGATTATACACTGTCGTTTTTTCCTGACCGGAAGCCGATTATCAATGCTTTTCGGTCATTGAGTGAAATTCCGGTGTCTTCACCCGAATCCGATGCTATGAGTAAAGATATGAAAAAGCGTGGATTTAAATTCTTCGGAACTACGATTTGTTATGCCCATTTGCAGGCTTCAGGGTTTATCGACGATCACCTGACGGATTGTTTGTGTCGGAAAGTTGTCCGACAGGATGGATAGGGAATACGTTATATATGAGTACATGGTTATCATCAGATTAAAGGTGAGATGGCTTGGAACACAATACAAAAAAAGAGTTCTTCGGTTTATGCTCTAAGTCGTGGCATTCTGTCGGTCATAGCCTGGAGGATGAATTTGCATTTTTTAGCCAGGCTGCAGGTTTTCGGATACCTGGCTAAAAAATGATCAGATCGGATTGAAGGGAAATAGCGGTCTATAAGATCATATTGAATATAAATCCCGATAGGATAATAAAAGAGGCCACTGTGCCGAAGAATATCCCGATCAGCCGCCAGGTCATCACTTTCTTTAAAAGTGTCGCTTCGGGTAATGAAAGCCCTACTACGGCCATCATGAACGCAATGGCTGTTCCTACCGGGATTCCTTTGGCTACAAAAACCTGAATGACAGGAACAATCCCTGCAGCGTTGGCATACATGGGAACTGCCAGAATGACCGACAACGGTACTGCATACCAGTGTTCTTTCGACATATAAGTTTCGAAAAATCCTTCGGGGACGAATCCATGCATGGCTGCTCCGATGCCAATACCGATGATCACATATAGCAATACACCTCTTACAATACCCCAGGCATCACGCAGAATGACCGGTAACCGTTTCATAAAAGGCGTTCCGGTATTTTCCCAGGATTCACTTTCTGTTTCCGAATTTTGCTGAATGCTTTTCACCCAATCGCTTAGGTAACGTTCTAACCTGAAACGGTTCAAAACGATTCCGCCGATAATTCCCAATAAAATACCGCTTACCACATATACAACTGTGATTTTCACTCCGAATGTACCCAGGAACATGGCTACCGCTACCTCATTTACCAGCGGAGAGGTAATCAGGAAGCTTAACGTAACTCCCAGGGGAATCCCGCCTTTGACGAAGCCGATGAATAACGGAATGGATGAGCATGAGCAAAATGGCGTTATCGCTCCGAACAAAGCGGCAAATACATACTCCAGCCCATATAACCGGCGGGTAGTTAGATAGTGACGTAACCGCCCGATCGGGAAATAAGCATTTACTACTCCCATCATTACGCTGATTAAAAATAATAATAGGATGATTTTCACCGTATCGTAAAAAAAGAAATTCACGGCTTCTCCCAGATGACTTTTTGCCTCTAGGCCGAAAATCCCGTAGACCAACCAATCTGCAAATTTCTGTATCATAATCGAATTGTTTACTTCTCTCTTGTTATTATAAAATTATTTGAATACCGTTCCCAGATCTTCTGCTGAAATAAAGCCTGTGTGCCGGAATATTTCATGTCCGTTATTATCTAATATGATTTGTGTAGGAATGGCGGCGATCCCGAAATATTTCGTCCATTCCTGTGTTTCTTGCTTCGACACATTCATAAACCGAACTTTAACCCTTTTGCCGTATGTTGTTCGGATATCTTCCATGACACGTTCCATTTTCCGGCAGCTTATACAACCCATCGCTCCGAATTCCAGAAAAGTATATTGCAGTCCTGTATCGCGTCGGTCTTTGTAGTTGTACAAGATTTGTATGCTATCTGTTATGCTTGCTGCCGTCGTTTCGTTTTGCATCCGGCTCATTCGGGTGGAACCTAGCCGGATGAAAGTATCCTGTAATGCAAAGAGAACTATAAGGATAACTATAGGTAAAGTAACCGTTATTCCTGTTTTTATCAGTTGCCTTTTCATTCCTTCCTCCGATTTTTATAATAACCTGATCAGATAATAGAGGCCGGTGCCGGTGAATAACCAGCCGACAATCCTTCGCATCCATCGTTCGAACACCTGTAGGCGATTGTAGAAATGTCCGATTCCTGCAATACTGTAGGCCAGCAGCCAGGCCACTACCGCTACCGGTAAAGCTGTGGCTACAGCAAAAACAACAGGAAACCACATCCCGCCTGTTGAGATCGCTGCCATCGGTATCAGCAGACCGAAGTAGAAAACCCCGCTTGTCGGACAGAAAGCCAAGGCAAATAATATACCCAATGTCAGACTACCTACACCACCTTTCAGGTTTTGCAGTTTTTCATTGTCTCCCGAAAAACCGAATTTCGGAAGATTCAACCGTTGCCCCCATAGCATAAATCCACCGGTAAGCAATAGTAAAGGTGAAATAATCCATTCCCCCCACTGACTGATTCCTTTTTGTATGGCGAACATACTTGCTCCTTCCCGTAAAATGGGGATAACCAGCAGGCCCAGGACTGTATAGGTAATAATCCGCCCCAAGGTATAAAGTAACCCGTTTCGAAAAATTCGTTTCCGGTTACCGATATCCCGGCTGATAAAACCGATAGCCGTTATATTTGTTGCTAAAGGGCAGGGGCTTATTGCGGTCAGTAAACCCAGTACGAAAGCTGTCACGACAGGTAGACCGCTATTCATCAAAATGTCCGGAGATTCCATTATTTCATCAATATTTCAATTTTTTCTTTCAATCCTGCTTTAAATCCTTCGGGATCGCTTGTTGCCTTCGAAAAAGCAAATTCTGTCATATTGTTTCGCTGTTCCTGCCCATCTTTCCAGCGATTTACAAACAGAGATGACCAGGTGACTTCATACCGATCCGCTATTTTTTCTCCTTCTTTATCCGAAATATCTACTGTCCGGTATACGATCTGTCCGGTTTTCACTGCTTCTGCGAGACTTCCTGTCAGCAATTCTTTTGTCTGTGCCTCGATGCTTTTACAAGTCATACAACGTTGTTTCCCATGAAAATAAATTACCTCCACCCGGTCGCCGGTTACGGTTTGTTCCTGTAGCTGCAAGTTTCTGCTTTGCTTTTCTCTGCAGGCGGAGAATAGAGTCAATGTAATCAATAAAGTTGTGAGTCGCATGGTCGTTTATTTTACAAGTAACTTTTTAACCTCACTAACGGTCGGCTTTCGGCCGCTCGATACCACTTTACCGTCGATTACCAAGGCTGGCATGCTCATTACGTTATACTTCATAATCTCGGTCAGTTCCTCTACTTTTACGATCTTCGCTTCAATACCGGTTTCCGATACAGCTTGTATTACTGCTGTATAAAGTGCTTTACAACTTGCACAGCCTGTTCCTAATACTTTAATTTCCATCGTTTCAAAATATTAAATAGTGAATAATTCTCATCATACAAGATTCTTGTTATTATTGTTTGTAATTCGTAGAATTACGAACAATATTCGCATAAAAAAGCCTGCTGTTTTCAGCAACAAGATTTTTTGTCTTTACAATGACAGAAAAAAACTGAAAATAATCGTTTGGCTTCCTCCCAATTGGTCCGGTTGATACAATATTTCACTTTCGGTGCCTCTATTTCTCCCTGTATCAATCCGGCTTCCTTTAATTCCTTCAAGTGTTGTGAAACCGTTGCTTTGGCTATCGGTAATTCTTCATGGATATCTCCGAAAAAGCAGGTTTCCCGTCCTGCCAGAAATTGCAGGATAGCCATTCGGGCCGGATGTCCCATTGCTTTAGCGTAGCGGGCTATTCGTTCTTGTTCGTCTGTATAATCTTTAGTCTTCCCCATAAATCAATTTTGTTGTTTGCAAATTTACGAACAATATTTCAAACGACAAAATTCTGGCAGGAAATACTGTAGAAATCTCTGCCGGACGTTTGAAACAGAAACTCTGATCGGGAAATCGTTCATATGCTTATTATTACCCCGAAATGCCGGTCTCATCCAGTCGTCCCGGCACTGTTTGAGACTGATATCAAGGTATTAGCTTCCAATTGTGAGTTGAAGTAAGCAATGGCTGTTACATTGTCGGCATTACGGTACCTTCCTGGTCCTGATATCGGGCCTGAATTGCTAAGATCTGCCCGGTTTTACGACATTGTAATCAGAGGGGGCGATGGGATCGATCGGAGTGCCTTCAAAAGATGTTGTGGTGGACTGACGGGAAAGGAACATATGGTCGGTCCCATAAAACCAAAGTTGTATACCGGATAACATTATTATTTTAGTTATAAGAAAAAATGTTTATTTTTACAACTTTCTTTTAAAACAATGCGGTGTATTAAAAATTGATATTTAATTTCTATGCAGAACATACAACCTTCTATGGCAGCGTTTGCAGATACCAAGCCTCATTATGATTTGCTCGACGGATTGCGTGGGGTGGCTGCGATCACTGTCGTGTGGTTTCACATATTCGAAGCTTTTGCAACCAGCCATTTGGATCAAAGGATTAATCATGGTTATCTGGCCGTCGATTTTTTCTTTATATTGTCGGGGTTTGTTATCGGTTATGCTTATGACGACCGTTGGGGGAAAATGAAAACAAAAGACTTCATTAAACGTAGGGTGATACGTCTGCATCCGATGGTGGTGATGGGAGCTATTATTGGAGCCGTTATGTTCTATTGGCAGGGCTGTCCGGTTTGGGATGTGTCGAAAGTGACGATTTTGGCGTTATTTATGGCTACCTTTATTAATGCCCTGTTGCTTCCGGCTACTCCCGGAACGGAAATCCGGGGACTTGGGGAGATGTATCCTTTGAATGGACCTAGTTGGTCTTTATTTTTCGAATATATCGGTAATATACTTTATGCTTTGTTCATTCATAAATTTTCTACCCGGGCGCTTGCCGTATTGGTTTTTCTTGCCGGTTGCGGGTTGGCGATATTTGCTATCGGAGGACCGTACGGGGATATATGTGCCGGGTTTTCGTTGACCGGTACGGAATTTATTGCCGGATTTTTACGTTTGTTGTTTTCTTTTTCTGCCGGATTACTTCTTTTTCGTATTTTTAAACCTGTTAAGGTAAAGGGTGCATTTTGGATATGTAGCCTGTCAATCGTCACTTTACTGTCTGTTCCGCGTCTCGGTGGGGCCGAAGATTTATGGATGAACGG
>NZ_LARE01000100.1:0-6591 GCF_000980245.1 Odoribacter sp. N15.MGS-14 | reverse complement strand
TTCTTCCTTTTTTAACAAGGACATTTTATAATAAACCTCCTGTTTTTCTTTCAAAGAAAGTCTTTCAACATCTTTCAGAAAAATATGCTCCGCCTCCTTCAAACAATGCTTTTTCAAATATATATTCCCTTTAAGTATATTGCATGTCATCTCAAAATCATACGGATGCCCGCCTTGTAAAGCTATATCCGTATAATATAAAGCTGAATCAAGTTTATTCATGGCCAGATAAACCCTGGCCAGATCCTTGTTATATTCAGCCCCGGCCACAGTTTTTCCTTGAGGAAGCAACTCAAGTGCCTGGCGTAACCGGTTCTCCGCCCCCACATAATTTTTTTCAAAAATACAAAGTTCGGCAAGTTCATGCATGGCCTCTGCCATCAGTGAGGAATCATTCAACTCTCCGGCAATGTTAAGAGCCCGTTTCAAACATTCCTCCTCCATACCATGCATCATTTTGAAACGATAAATATACGCCTCACCAACCTTAATAGCAAACAGCATCCGAATGTTTTGCCCCACAAATTTTTCAGCCTGATTATAAGAAGCATTGGCCCGAAGGAAAGCGTACCTATCAGCATATAAACGTCCTAAAAAATAATATAATTGGCATAAACGGGAAGAATCCCTTCGGTTTGCAAAATAAGACAGGACCCCATCGGATTCATCCAACAGCAATTCGGGAGAATGGGGAACAAGCACCTTGGCTTTGGCCAACAAAAAGTAATGAAATGCCCTGTCGGATTCTCTCAGAGAGGTCGTATCCATCTCAAGAATTTGCCTCAGGAACTTTTCGGGCATTGCCTCCAAAGAATCTTCCAACATCAGTAGTGACGGACTATACATGCTATTGTCCCGGCGGTCACATGAGTATAAACATATAACCAATATTATCGAAACGAAACTTGTTCTTAACCACATCTCTTTTATCAATAGACCCTTTTAATTTTCCGACACTATAGTTCTCCAAGAAAACCGACTTGATTATAATGTCCGGCCAAGTGATTTCCCCTACAGAACAGTGGCCAAAAAATGTTCTAAAATTACATTCAACATCATACAAAACCATGAATAATATATATACGTAAATATCCAAGTCCATACAAAAAATCATTCATGCCTTGTTTTTTGTTGCAAATAAAATAGGATTTATACAGAAAAACAACTTTTATCATGTACATAAATGTATATACAAACTTCTGAATAACAATGATTTTTAATATTTACGAGATGTACAGAAGGATATGCAAGGGATTATTGTTCCGCACCGGATACATATTTCAGAGCATCCGAACAACCCGGAACGGCAGAGCTTGTGGAATATGAGCCGAAAGATTACACCGACCCGATGGCTGCTACGACAAAACCGGCTTATGTATATTTGCCATACGGATATGACGGCACTGAAAAAATATAAATTAACACATATAATTCCGATTGGCACAAATTTTGAAGTAAATTTGGCACATTTAAGAACAACTATGAAACTATTACTTCTTGTCCTGCTACTGTTGGTAGCGATCCCTGCATTTACACAGCAAGATTCTGTAAAAATCACGACACCGGGAGATACCGTCGTTGTGACCGAGACCTGGACCGTACGCCAACTGAAACAATTTGCCCGCCAGCAAAGGCGCGATTCGATCCGTGCCCATAAAAAAGTATGGCTTTCCATTCTTGGAGGTCCTTCCTATAACCCCGAAGCTTCGCTGGGAGTCGGTGGCGCCATGTTGATGACTTTCCGGATGAACCCCGACGATACCATCAGCCAACGGTCTTTTATCCCGGTAGGCTTCAATATCTCTATCAACGGGACTTTCGTCGCAGCAGGAGCCGGTACGTTGTTTTTCAATGAAAATAAATTCCGTATTTACATCAAATACGGTTATCGTACCGAACCGGCCAATTTTTATGGCGTCGGCTATGATGAAATCAAAAAAGCCGAGGAACTAAAGGACCGTTACGATAAGGATTCGGTGACCTTTCATAAAGCCAGCGTGCAGTTCTTTCCCCGTTTTGTGTGGGAAGTGAAACCGAATATATACGTAGGTACACTTCTGGATTTCAACTATAATTATACGAAATCCTTGGCCGACTGGATGAAAACCAATCCGGCCATCCTGAAATATGGTAACCGTTATCACAATATCGGAATAGGTGCTTTGTTCCAGTACGATACCCGGGATGATGTCGCTACCCCTTTCGAGGGCGTATTCCTAAGCGCAATGGGAACCCTGTACGGGAAATATCTGGGCGGAAATTACAATTATGAAATGCTGGAACTGGAATACCGCCAATTCCGTCAGGTCTTCAAACGCCGGAGCACGCTGGCCTGGACAGCCAAAACCCAGATCGGTATGGATAACGTCCCTTACAGCGAACTGCCGAATTTCGGTAATCCCTTCGATCTGCGCGGTTACGCCTGGGGTAAATACCGAGATAAATCGATGGCTTACGGCATTATCGAATACCGGCACATGTTTATGTCGCAGGAAGCTTATGCCCGGGGCGCCTTTTGGTCGAAGTTCGGAGGGGTTGCCTGGATCGGTACGGGTACGATCGGAAAAACCCCGGCCGACTGGGATAAATGGAAACTCAACTATGGTATCGGACTTCGTATTCAGTTACAACCCCGCAAAAATTTCCGTCTGGATATCGGCAAAGAACCCGGACAGAAATGGGGTATTTATATGAATATGACCGAAGCTTTCTAATCGTTCCCACAGCACATGAGAAGCTCTGTAAAAAATAAAATCATCTGGACGATAGCCCTTCCGATTATCTTCGGAAATCTGGCACAAACCCTGATCGCCTTAACCGATACGGCTTTTCTGGGACGGGTCAGTGCTGTCGCTTTGGGAGCTTCGATGATGGCAGGTATTTATTATTATATTTATTCGACTTTAGCCTGGGGATTCGCCATCGGTATACAGATCATCGTTGCCCGCCGCCTGGGTGAAGGGCGTCTGGACCGGATCGGGGTGATTTTCGAGCACGGGTTGTTTTTCGTGCTTTTTCTGTCTACAGGTCTGTTTCTGATACAACATTATTTCACCAACGATATTCTGGCCCGGATCATCCAGTCGCCTAATATCTACGCCGCTGCAGTAGAATATATGGATTACCGGCATTACGGTATTATTTTTGTATGTTTTAATTTTTTGTTCCGTTCTTTATATATCGGGCTGTCCGATACCAAAGTCATCAGTTTCACGACAGCCATCATGGCTATGGTGAATATATTCCTCGATTATGTCCTGATATTCGGTAAATGGGGTTTCCCCGAAATGGGTGTCGGTGGTGCAGCACTCGCTTCTGTATGTGCCGAAATATCCGCTACATTTTTCTTTATCGGGTATACGCTCGTCAAGCTTCCGCTAAAAACTTATTCCTTATTCTATTTTCATAAACTGGAAGGCTGGCTGATGAAATCGGTTCTGAAACTGGCTTTTCCCACCATGGTCCAAAAGTTACTTTCTTTCGGGACATGGTTTATTTTCTTCGCTCTGGTCGAACATATGGGCGAGACACCGATTGCGGTGTCCGGTATTGTGAGAAGTGTTTATATGCTCGTTATGATCCCCGTATTTGCTTTCGGTGCAACGGCCAATACGCTCACCAGCCGCCTGATCGGCGAAGGGAAACAAAACGAAGTGATGCCGACTGTCTTCAAAACGATCGGACAAGGGCTGATCGCCATTCTGCCGGTACTCTTATGCTGTTTGTTTATCCCTCATACGGTGCTGTCTATCTACACCGACGATTTGGTCTTAGCCGATGCCTCTATTCCTTCTTTGCTGGTTATCTGCTGTGCTTCGATCGCTATGAGCTTCGGAATTCCACTGTTCGAAGCCGTATCGGGTACAGGTAATACGACCAATGCGTTGATACTGGAATCTGTCGTACTGATCGCCTACACCTTTTCTGTCTGGTTTTTCGCTTCCTACATATCCACCCGCGTAGAATGGGTATGGACCAGTGAATTTACTTATGGAGCCCTCATCGGTCTGGTGTCCTGGCTTTTCATGAGATTCGCTTCCTGGCAGCGTAAGAAAATCTGAACATGTAGAAATTTAGTATTTTTGATACGGGATTCAGCCGGTGGCTTTTGCGAATCAAGCGGAATACTTTATCTTTGCATAAAAGTCGCGCAACAGATAACTAACGACGAAAGCATGAGTATGGAAAAGACATATGCCTATGAAGTAGAAAAAATCTTTACTTCCTGGTATAGTTCGCTGTGTTATTTTGCCTTTCGGTATGTACAGGACGATGAAACGGCCCGGGACATCGTTCAGGAGGTTTTTGTCCGCTTAATGGAAAAGCGACAGGCATTCCAAAGTGAGCAACATCTGAAAAACTTTTTATATCTGACCATAAAAAACGATTGTCTGAACCATTTACGCAACCGTCTTTCGCGGGAACACTACCTGAGTTATCTGAAACATGAAGGAGAACAGGACGAATTCGAATGCCGGATGATCGAAACGGAAATTTTCAGCCGGCTGAGAAAAGCAATAGAAAAATTACCCCGGGAATGCCGTAAAGTATTCGAGTTGTGCTATTTCGAGGGGATGAATAACGAGAAAGCGGCCCAAACCCTGCGAATCAGTATTGAAACGGTAAAAGCCCAAAAGAAACGGGGCAAACAGATACTGCGAAAAAATCTGCAAGAGTTGTACCCGCTGTTCGCCTTATTATTCGGTCTGTGATTTCGGTTACTTTTTCCTTAATTAATCCGAAGTCCCCGGTAAAATAAAAAAAATTCATTTTCATTTACCCCTTTTTGCATATCATCGTGTAATAATACAAAATGGTTGCAAAATGGGAGTAAAAAACGACACTACTATTATCCGGCTTATTCTGGGTCATTGGGCTGGGAAACTATCCGAACCGGAGAAAAAAGAACTGGACAACTGGCTGGCACAATCTGAAAAACACCGGGTTTATTTCCAAAAATGGTGTAACGATGAACGGCAGGATGAATTGTTGTCCAAAATCGGATGCTACGACCCCGGGGAAGGGTGGCAACAGGTGGTCCGTAAAAGAAACATGCGGCGCAACCGCCGGTGGTGGCTGGTAGCAGCAGCTTCTGTCGCTATTCTTTTCGGGGGACTGGCAGTCTACCGGTATAACAAGATTCCTGTTTCTCTCCCCTTAGCCAGCGAGGAGACCTCTATATATCCCGGAAAACGCATGGCCCGGCTGATTACCCCTTCAGGCGAAGCAGTATTATTGGATACACTACGGCAAACGGAAATACAGCAAATGAAGTTGCATAACGATCAGGGACGGGTGGTCATTCAAGCCGCTTGCGGAGATGCAAACGGAGACCAGCCTGTTTACCACTGTCTGGAAGTACCCCGGGGTGGAGAATTCAGTTTTCTGTTGCCCGACAGCACGACCGTATTCCTGAATGCCGAGAGCCGTCTGCGCTTCCCTGACCGATTCGTTCCGGGGAGTGAAAGAATCGTATATCTCAGTGGTGAAGCTTATTTCGACGTGAAGCGTGATCCCCGTTCTCCCTTTCTGGTTTGCCTGGAACACTCGGTGGTAAAAGTGACAGGTACTTCCTTCAATGTCAAGGCGTACCCCGACGACACGAACGAAGCGACCACCTTGATCAGCGGAACCGTATCGATGGGGATCGGCACTACGGAACAATGGATCGTCCTGAAACCGGGCGAACAGGGGTATTACGACGCTACCCGGAAAACACTGTCGCAGCAGACCGTGGACGTGAATTATTATATAGCCTGGAAAGACGGTGTGTTTGCCTTTTACCGGCAACCCCTGGAAGAGGTCATGAAAACACTGGGACGCTGGTATCTGTTCGACACCCATTATCAGAACGAAGCATTGAAATCTATTCTTTACACGGGGAAAATCAATCGTCATGCTTCCATTCGGGAGGTCTTGCACACCTTCGAGCTGATGGACGAACTTACATTCGACATAAAAGGAAAGGAGGTTATTGTCAGGAGAAAATAAAAAAAGCAACCGCTTCTTCTTGCACAAGAACCGGTTGCAAACTTGTATAAACAATTTACAAATCGTTTTAACACAACAAATTTATGAAAAAAAACAATCGGTTGTTGCCGGATTGGAAAGATTCCGGTGGCTTGCAACAAGTAAGCAGAATGATGAAATGTGTGCTATTCTTTATGCTGACACTCGTATGTGGTGTCGAGGGAAAAGTGTATTCCCAACAGTATACACTGGACCTACATCTGAAACAAACTTCTCTGGAAGAAGTTTTCAACCGGATAGAGGCCCAGACCGGACTGAAATTTTTGTACAATACCCTGCTCATCGACTCAAAAGGGAAAGTGGATGTCGAAGCCCGGCAGGAAGACATCCGCAAAGTGCTGGCTGAATTATTGAATCCCCTGGGTCTCACCTATATATTGAACAGTAATCATATTGTGGTCAAGCAAGCAGATGCTGCCGCCCCACAAGAGAAAACGGTGATCAAAGGGAAAGTGAAGGACAACAAAGGTAATCCCCTACCCGGAGTGACGATACGGATCAAAGGGACCAATATCGGCGTCGTATCGGACAATGACGGCCACTACGAATTGACTTTACCCG
>NZ_LARE01000101.1:0-7020 GCF_000980245.1 Odoribacter sp. N15.MGS-14 | reverse complement strand
AAAGTCAATAGGGCTTTCTGATTACCTGCTTTTATAAAATCCTGTTGTGTTGCCAGCGGGACAGCACTCTTTCTTTTATGATCCTGAATATAAAGTGCAGTTATTCCGACACAAAACACCAGTGCTATAACTGCCGCATACTGAAGCCAGGGACGATAAAACAATGTATGGACTTTTTGGGATTTCAACTTACTCTGAACTGTTTTCCAGTCGGCTTCCACAACAGAACGGTTACGATAAGATTTTATGTTTTCTCCTACTTCCAGACGGGTGACTATATTTTCATAAATCTTCTTATTGTCATTGCTTTCCTCCAGCCATTTGCTCAAATATTCTTGCTCCTCCGGACTAATTTCTCCTGTCAAGGAAGTTGCAATCCATTTGGCAATCATATAATATTCCCCATATTGTTCCATGATATTTTTTTTATTTTATATCTTAAGACACAAATGGAAAAAAAAGGATGAACGAAAAAACAAATTATTTTTAAAACAAGTAAAAAAATAGATCGTTATATACTATTTTTCAGTATGACAAAATGGATCGGGTTTATAAAGTTCGTTTGACCTGATAAACTTTTTACTAAAGAATTCCGCTTACTGGAATATTGTATATAGATACTCAAAGACCTACCCGGTCAACGCAAACTCTTCTTTTCCCTTAAGCAGAAAATTCCAGTAATAACAACAAACTCCACACTAACTCTTCTCCCAATTCTTTACGTAATGTATGGAACGCATTATATTTCAGTGTCTTCACCGAGTTTACAGATATTCCTAATTTTTCAGCGATTTCCTGGTTTTTTATTCCTTTCAAAGACATCCGTACAATACGTGATGTTTGGGCCGGCAATTTATCTATTGCGGCATAAAGAGCACGAATCGTCTCTTCTTCAATGATAACGGACTTAAAATCAGAATCATCGATTTCCGGTAATACTCCCCGTATTTTACAATTTTTCCGATTATCACGTATATAATTCAAACTCAGATTTCTGACCGTTGCATATAAATAAGATTTGACCGATATGATGGAATGAAATTCCTCACGCTTGTCCCACAATTTAATAAAAGCCTCTTGTGCGATATCTTTACTTGAAGCCTCATCACCAAGGTAATGGTCGGCAACACTGCACAGACTAGAATACAAGTCCATAAACAAACCTTCAAAGGCTTTCATGTCTTCTGACTCTATTCTTCGAAAATTATAAAATTCTTCAGTCATGTGCATATAATTGATGCAACCAAAAATATAAAAAAATGTACTTATATGCTAATTTTTAATCTAATTATCGGTACAAATGGTCGGCACTTTGTAAAATCTTATTTTTCAGCAAAACGGGATAATCAGGATGTTGTTCCAGAAATTGCCGGACTACTTGTGCCGCTTCCGGGGAATTATGTCCGCGCAATGTAGCTGAAATCCAGTTCTTGGGGAAAAAGATATCTCCGGTACGCTGCACTTCCTGTAATTCCTGTAAAGCCGGCCTGATGTACTTCACGGCTTGCTGTTGCCGGAGAGGGTGGTTGAGATATCCGACGATCTGGGTAACCCAAGGTTCTATCCGACGGTTCCCGGCGATCAATAAAGACCGAAATAGGGAATCCCGCGTTTCTGTTTCAGGAGCTACGGCCCGGACAATAAAGTTAAATTCTCTTTTCCGGTCGGGGTCCTGAATACGGGTCGCCTGTGTCGCCCTGATTTCCTCATATTTTTCAGGCATACGTACAGCCAATTCATAAGCCATTTTAGTATAATCGCTCTCTCCTAAAGCCAAGCCGGTAAAAGATTTCTGTTCTTTCCACATCCGGTAAATTTTCTGTGTCGTCGCCGGTTGCCGGAAGGTTCCGAGCAAAGCCCTGAAAGCAGCCTGTTGACAACCTTTTCCTCCCGGTTTGCGTGCTAATCCGAGCAGGCTTTCTTCAAGCTCTTCACTTCCTGCAATCTGTCCGTGCAGGGCCATCTCATTCAAATAGGCGATCGAAGTAGAAATAATCAAAGGTTCGGTTTCGGTTTTCAAATTACTGATCAACATCCGGGCAAAAGCCAAACCATCTACACGGCCGTGCAGACGGTTTTCATTCAAATTGATCAATAAAGCCAAACGGGTTTCAGGTGCTTTCGCGAAAGTATTCAAATGCGCTAAAGCATAGGTAATCGTCCGCTGATCCAGTACGAAATAGCCATAGGCTTCACCATTTTGATTCAGAAAAATGCAGGACTCATCCGCAGACCGGTTCTGAAAAACGGTCACCGCAGAATCGGATACCAAAGTCACTTCATGCACAGAGGACTGGAGTGTATCTGCATTTTTTCCCTCATAGAGGGCTACACTTATATTTTGTGGCCAACTCAATCCTCTATGCCAGGGATCTTTTTGCCGCACGACCAAGGTCCGGTCATGCCACGAAGCGGAAATTTCCGGCATCCCTTTTTCATTTACCCAACTATTACTCCAGGCCACCAGATCCTTATCGGTATACTTATTGAGAATAGTAATCAGATTATCCCATGTGGCATTCCCATATAAATAAGTCTGCAAATATTCCCGGATACCTTTTTGAAAAGCTTCTTCTCCCAATAGTTTCAGTAACATATTCATAACGATGGGCGCTTTATCATAGACAATCTGTCCGTAAATCAAACCGGCATCCTTTAAGTTTTCCAAAGGTTGTTTTATCGAGGTTGAGCCGGCTGTACGGTCTTCCGCATAAGCCGGAATATAAAAATTACGCAAATCGTTCAGAAGGTGATTGACTCCCGGAAACTCCGGCCGGGTCATCTGGGAGGCAAAATAATTGGCGAATACTTCTTTGGTCCACACATCGTCGAACCAGGCCATTGTCACGGCATCTCCAAACCACATATGTGTCGTTTCGTGGGCGATCAGTTCCATCCGTCCCAGTTCTTCTTCTATGGTCGGATGCGGCCCTAAGAACATGCGTTTATCATTGTATAACACCGCACCCGGATGTTCCATACCACCGAACTGAAATCCCGGTACAATCACCAGATCGTATTTATCGAACGGATAGGGGATTCCGGTATAGTCCTCGAGCCATTTCAGAGAAGCGAAAACCTGATCGAAAATGATCGTATGCTGGGCCACTTTCTGAGGATCGGTTTCCCGGTAATACATGACTATCGTTTTGCCGTCCCGGCTTTCTGCCAGTTGTTGCCATTTCCCGGCTACAAAAGAAAATAAATAGGTACTCAGGGGTTGGGTCGGCTGAAAAGCGATCAGTTTCCGGCCTTCATGGAGGGTTTCGGACTCGACGGCTGCATTGGCTACGGCTACCCATTGCTCCGGGATATCCAGCTGCAAGGTAAAAACAGCTTTCATGTCCGGTTGGTCGAAACAAGGAAATAAGGTTCGGGCACGTTCGGGTACCAACAAGGTGTATAAAAATTCATCGTTCCGGTTCAGGGATTGATTACCGGCAATAAAATCGATCTCGATCTCATTCGCTCCTTTTTTCAGGTAATCGGTCCCTACTACAATATGTTCATTCGAAATCCGGATCGAATCCGGTCGTCCATTCACTTTCAGTTGTTTCACTTTGTGGGGATCTTCGCGAAAATCCAATACGACAGGCTGTACTTTTTCCTGCTTCAGTGTGATCTGTACTTTCCCGATGACCTCTTCCTGTTTATTTTCAGGAATCCGGAATTTCAGCCGGTATTGCAAATTGCTTATATCTTGTTTGCGTTGCCGGGCCAACCCGATGCTTACTCCGGTTTCCGGTTCCTTCCCTTCGGGGCGGCATCCGGCCAATAATTCTACTACTCCCAACAGGATTATAAAAAACAACTGTTTTTTCATAAATCTATGGATTTTAAATTTAATCTTTACTCTGCGCCTGGCGTATTGAAAGGCCGATTCGTTTACGCCCGGGTTCCACTTGTACAACCTTTACCATCACTTGTTGATTCAGTACCAGTTCTGCTGCAGGATCGGTTACATAACGATCGGCAATTTCTGAAATATGTACCAAACCGTCCTGTTTCACTCCGACATCGACAAAAGCTCCGAAACCGGTAATATTGGTAACGATTCCCGGAATTACCATACCCACCTGCAGATCTTCGATTTTTGAAATGCCTTCGGCAAAACTGAATACTTTCGCCATTGTCCGGGGATCTCTCCCCGGTTTTTTCAATTCTGCCACAATATCTTTCAGGGTCAGCAGGCCCGTTTTTTCATCCACATACCGTTGAGGTTCTATCCGGCCGCACAGTGTTTCGTTTCCGATCAGTTCATGAACGCCGACACCCAGATCGCGGGCCATTTTTTCAACGATATAATACGATTCCGGATGAACAGCAGAATTATCCAAAGGATTTCCGGCCCCTTCGATCCTCAGAAAACCGGCACTTTGTTCAAAAGCTTTCGCTCCCATACGTTTCACTTTTTTCAGTTCTTCACGGCTTTTCAACGCTCCGTTTTCCTGAATATAAGCCACCACGTTTTCAGCTAAGGCCGGTCCTAAACCGGAAATATAGGTCAGCAAATATTTACTGGCGGTATTCACATTCACTCCGACCTTGTTCACACACGATTCGACAACCCGATCCAACGCTTCTTTCAGTCCGCCTTGATCCACATCATGCTGATACTGTCCGACACCGATCGATTTAGGATCGATTTTGACCAATTCGGCTAAAGGATCCATCAATCGTCTGCCGATCGAGACGGCCCCCCGCACCGTCACATCGTATTCCGGAAATTCTTCCCGGGCAATTTTAGAGGCAGAATAAACGGAAGCACCACTTTCACTGACGACAAACACCTGTACCTTCCGGTCGAAGCGTAATGTCTGGATAAATTTTTCTGTTTCCCGTCCGGCCGTACCGTTCCCGATAGCGATGGCCTGAATGTCGTAGGTCGCTACCATATTCGTCACTTTGGCTGCCGCTTGCTTATACTCATTGCGGGGAGGGTGGGGGTAAATATTTTCATTATGAACCAGTTTGCCGGTTTCATCCAGGCATACCACTTTACAACCTGTACGAAATCCCGGATCGATAGCCAATACCCGTTTATTACCTAAAGGAGAAGCGAGTAACAGTTGCCGTAAGTTTTCTGCAAAGACCCGGATAGCCTCGCTATCTGCTTTCTGTTTGGATAAGGTCATATATTCGGCTTCGATGGACGGAAACAACAATCTTTTGTAGCCATCTTTCATTGCCAGCCAGACTTGCCGGGCACTCTCATTGTCTCCTTTTATAAAAATCCGCTCTAAATTCTTTAAGGCGTTCTCTTCGTCGATGCTTAAAGAAACTTTGAGAATCCCTTCTGCTTCTCCACGCCGGATAGCTAGTATCCGGTGAGAAGGGCAACGTTTCAGACTTTCCTGGAAATTGAAGTAATCGGTATATTTTTCACCTTCCTGCTCTTTGCCTTTCACTACTTTGGCCGTGATAACCGCCTCCCGTTCCAACAGACGGCGAACCCGGTTACGTGCTGCTTCGCTCTCGTTTACCCATTCGGCCATGATATCCCTGGCTCCCTGTAAAGCTTCTTCTGTGTCCTGTATCTCACCTTTTACGAAACGGGCTGCCTTGACCGCAATATCCCCGTTTTCCTGCCGCATCAGAAGAGCTGCCAGCGGTTCCAATCCCTTCGCTTTGGCCTTCGCTGCCCGGGTTTGCTTTTTAGGTTTAAAGGGCAGATAGAGATCTTCCAGTATCCGGATATCCTGACATTCCCGGATCTGTTTTTCTAAACCAGGAGTCAGTTTTTCCTGTTCCCGGATCGTATCTAAAACAGCATTTTTCCTTTTTTCGAGTTCCTGAAACTGAGTATATAAAGTTTTGATTTCCCCGATTCGTACTTCATCCATATTACCGGTTTTCTCTTTACGGTACCGGGCAATAAAAGGAATCGTAGCCCCTTCTGCAAATAAATCGAGTAGGTTGCGTACCGCCCGGTTTTCTCCTCCGGTCTTTCCTACGATAAAATCAACGGGATCTATATGATATTCCATATTTGTTTATTTTTGTTCTTTAACAATTAAATCACCGGAAAATGATCCGATGGAGTATATGCTGTATATTTATCCGAAAACACTTCTTGCGGAAAGTTACCGGCAGTGTTGACTTTTTCCTGTGTATCGCCCGCTTTTTTTCCATCGTCACGTCTCGCTCCGATATAATCATATTCGGGTAAAGTTCGCTTTAAATCCTGTAATTGATCACAGAAGCTTTCCTGAGTTCCGAATATATCGAATCCGTAGAACTGTACTACCCCGGCAATATAAGGATAATGCTGTCCCCAGTCATTGCCTTTCAAAGAATCACTCCGATAGGCATTCCTTAGATTATAGGTTGCCTCTACCAGATTTTCGGCCTGTAATCCTGCTGCTAGTGTCAGCAAAAAATACAAACATAAAAATATTCTCTTCATAAAATGGTCACTAAAAAACTTCTGATGATGGCAAAGATACAGAAACAATGGCCAAAATGAAAAGTTCAGACTTAAATATTGGGTGAGGGTAGAATTTAAAACAAACCGATTGCCCTATATTTGTCCTGAATTTATCGGGACGATGAATTTTATAAACTGAACTTTACGGACTTTAATCGAAATAAGCTATGGCTGGAACAGAATACATCGTCATTAAAGGGGCCTATGAAAACAATTTGAAGCATGTTTCCTTACAAATCCCTAAAAAGAAAATCACGATTTTTACCGGTGTATCGGGATCGGGAAAATCATCGTTGGTACTGGATACGATAGCGGCGACTTCCCGGCGCGAATTGAATGAAACCTTTCCTAGTTTTGTTCAGCAGTATCTGCCTAAATACGGTCGGCCTCATGTCGATAAGATTGAGAATATGCCGGTAGCCATCGTAATCGACCAAAAAAAAACGACAGCCAATGCCCGTTCGACAGTAGGTACTTACACCGATATTTATTCCCTCCTCCGTTTGTTGTTCTCGAGGATCGGTTCACCCCATGTCGGCTATTCCGATACTTTTTCTTTCAATCACCCTCAAGGCCGATGTACCCGTTGTGAC
>NZ_LARE01000099.1:0-7146 GCF_000980245.1 Odoribacter sp. N15.MGS-14 | reverse complement strand
AGTAACCACTTTTTATCCAATTTCATCGCTTTCTGAAATATTCCCGGCGTCAAACGGACATCTTTCAGTGAAAAAGGATACACCTGCTGTTTTACTACCACATAGGGCTCTGACTTTTTATGGGTAGCAGCTTCACTTACCGAAAAACTGCTAACGATTCCACAAACTACGACAATTCCATATCTCAATAATCTGTTCATAGGGGATAATAATTTAAGATCAATCAAAAATAAGGCATATTATAAAGCCATTCTTCTGTTTTATTTGCATAAACTTGTACAATATTTGCTTTTTTACATATAATACAACAAAATACCTTATTTTTACCATGAATTTTGTAATCATCTTATTAACAAAGTCTATGAGAGATAAAATATTATTTATTCTTTTTCCAAAACTTAAAAATATTGTATTATATTTGCCATAAACACACTAAAACACAAAATATAACATTATGCTTTACGAGACGATCATCCCGGCTACAGGTCATTCGTTTACCAAAAGGAACTTTATTTTCAAATATTTTCCGACGCAATGGCATTACCACAAAGAATTCGAGTTGACTCTGATCACGAACGGTTGGGGAAAACGTTTTGTAGGAGATGGGGTAGATGATTTCAAAGTAGGAGATATCGTACTGTTCGGAGAAAATTTACCACACTTCCACATGTGTGACAAAACTTATTATGAGAACAACGATCTTTACTGTAGTTCGGAAGTCATTCAATTCACCAGGGACATCTTTCCGGCCGATATGAATAAAATGCCCGAGTTTTCACGCATTTCCAGTCTATTGCAAACAAGCAGGCAGGGAATCTTATTTCAAAACAAAAGAATCACCGACGAAGTTACGGAAATATTTCCCCTATTGGAAAGCCTCCCCGGTATCAGCATGCTGATCAAACTTTATCAAATATTGGATCTTTTAGGAAGTAGTAAAAAATACAAATTGCTATCCGGCTTCGACTACAATTTCCAGGCCACCCAAAACCAATATAACACTCCGGTAAATAAGACTTTCGCTTATCTGATGAATAATTTCAAAGAGAACATCAGTCTCGAAGCCATCGCTTCCTATGCCGGCCAAAACCACTCGGCCCTTTGCCGGAATTTCAAACAAAGCACAGGAAAGAGTATTTTCGAATGCCTGACCGAAATCCGGATTGAATTTTCATGCAAATTACTGCTCAACTCAGACCTCAGTATTATTCAGGTAGCCTACGAATCGGGGTTCAGAAATATTTCCCATTTCAACCATAAATTTAAAGAGATCATGAAAATGACGCCCGCCGAATACCGGAAAAATTTACTGAAGGAACCCGAAGAATAACCGTCACCTTCACATACCTTAGTTAGAAAACACATAAGAAATAATATTCGCTCCCATCTGCAAAGCCTCCTGCCGTTTGTTTTCAGGATCGTTGTGCACCTCAGGATCTTCCCAGCCATCTCCCAGGTCGGTCTCGAGAGTAAATAAAACCACCAATCTTCCTTCCTTGATGACCCCCAGAGCTTGCGGCCGTTTCGCATCGTGTTCATGGATTTTGGGTAACCCCTCCGAAAATGTATATTTCTGATTAAAAATCGGATGTTCCCAAGGGATCTCTACCAGTTCATCTTCAGGAAACACCTTTTTCATTTCCCGCCGGAAAGCCTGAACCAACCCATAATTATCGTCTGCATGCAGAAAACCGCCCCCCAACAAATACTCCCGGAGATTATGGGCTTCTTCTTCTGTAAAAACAACATTTCCATGCCCTGTCATATGCACATAGGGATAATTGAAAATATCCCGGCTTCCCGGCTCGACAGTAGCCGGCTCTTTAGCCAGATCCGTACCTAATTTATCGTTACAGAAACGGATCAGGTTAGGCAAAGAGGTGGGATTAGCATACCAATCGCCTCCTCCTTTATATTTCAACAGAGCCAGTTTCGTTTTAGTTTCCTGGCTCCACAACCAGCGAGGCACAAACACAAACAAAACGATCAAAAACACCACTTTCCAAAGATGCTCCATATGTTCAGATTTAAACGCGATTCATAAAATCGATACTATGGCAAGCCACAATCCCCGCCGTCTCGGTTCGCAACCGGCTCATCCCTAAAGTCACAGGCACAAAACCGTGGTGCCGGGCCAATACCACTTCTTCTTCCGAAAAATCTCCTTCAGGTCCGATCAGTATAACCACATTTTCCCCCGGCCGATACACTTCATCCAAGCGTTTTTTATCCCCTTCATTGCAGTGGGCGATAAATTTATGGGTCTCCCGGCAAGAAGTAACCAACTGCCGGAAATCGGTCATCGGATTCAGCCGGGGCAAATAGGCTTTCAAAGACTGTTTCATCGCCGCCACAATCACTTTTTCCAGCCGTTCTTCTTTCACAACCTTCCGTTCGGAATGAGCTGCATGCAATAAAGTAATCTCATCGATCCCCATCTCGGTACATTTTTCCAGCATCCATTCGATGCGGTCTATATTCTTCGTCGGAGCAACAGCCAAATGCAGGTGAAAATTGCGCCGGCCGTATAGTTCCCGCCGATCCGTAATCCTGATCTCACATCCCCGCACTTCCGCCCGTTCGATAACTCCTTCATACCAAGTTCCTTTCCCATCCACCAACGAAACCGCTTCTCCGGCCCCCAACCTCAATACCCGTACACAATGTCTGGATTCATCCGCATTCAACGTATAAATATCCCCTTCGATATCCGGCGTATAAAATAAATGCATAACAACGATTAAATTTATCCGACAAAACTACATGTTTTCAACCATCAAACAAATTCTTACCAACCTGAATATTGAATTAATTTCATTGTATTATTTCATTCACATGAAGCGATTTTTTCATCGTTTCATGATTATTTTCGTCAAACACTCTGACTGTCGAATTACCTGTACGATCATACTCTACCGTCATTCTTGCAAATCCATATCCACCTTTACATAACTTATTTTCAGTATCTAAATATTTCTTTTCTATTATTCTACCCCAATCGTCAAACTCAGTCTTCTCCATAAAATAACCGTTCACCAAACAGGGCTTTTCGGCTATATCCCAAAAAGCGACCTCGGTAATCATCCCTTTTTCATTATATTTTTGGGAAATAGCAGTAAAACCGCCGGTATTTATACAGGGTTTATCGTCCGTACCGAAATACACCTGTTTTACCACATTCCCCCGGTCGTCGTACTGAAAAGACAACTTTGCATAACCATCTTGCAGCAGACAGGGTCTATCATTTTCATCCCGATAAGCCACTTCGGTACAATTTCCGCGGGGATCGTATTTTTCAAGCACTTTTGCATAGCCACCTGTATGCATACACAACTTATTATTCACATCAAAGTAAGCCGTTTCTTCCCGAAAACCACGCTCATCATACTTAAAATTCAACTTGGCGAAACCTTCCTTATTCAGACCTAACCTACCATCCGTTCCCCAATAAGCCATCTCCGTTACATTTCCCCAACTATCACATACAGCAGTCATTTTAGCTGCCCCCTGGGCATTTAAACAGGGGTTCCCTTCCGTATCGAAAGTAGCTTCCTCTATCTTATTTCCCCGTTCGTCATACCTCATCACACACCGGGCAACTCCACTCGAATCGGTACATGGTTTTCCATCCACCCCAAAAAACAGAATCTCCGTTACATTTCCCCACTCATCGTATCCATAAGAAACTTTCGCATATCCTTTATTATTCAAACAGGGTTTTTCTTCTGTATCGAAGAAAGAAAGTTCAATCAATCTACCCCGCTTATTATATTTTGCAATATATTTTGCATAGCCTTCATTCGGATTTAAATAAGGTTCTTTTACATTATTCAGATATACCTTCTCTACGAGATTTCCTTTATCATATTTTGCTCTCCAATTAAACCCTGCAGGTTGGAACAATTTATCTTCCAGACATGAAACGAACTGCCCTGTCTGATTCCCAGATTCATCATACTCCAGCCTTACATTCGCAATGGGACAAGGTGCTCCGTCAGCGTCCTTAAAAGATATTTTCTCTAAATTATTATTGTTATCATAAGTTATCGTTACCTGGGCTATACCGATCTTATTCGGAACAAGATTTCCCCCGGCATCTACATAACTAATGGAGGAAATATACCCCTTATTATTATAAACAGCCTCTACTTTCATAACTCCTTCTTTATCCCTCACCGGCTCTCCATCGGTATCAAAATAAGCGCTTTCAATCATATTCCCATATTTATCATACCGGCCAATCCATTTTGCATACCCTTTTTTATTAAAACAGGGAGCTCCATCCACACCGTAATAAGCCATTTCAATCACATTCCCGCAATCATCGTATGTAGAAAGCAATCGGGCATATCCTTCTTTATTAAAACACAAATTACCGTCTGTCCCATAATTTGCCGTTTCGATGATTCTTCCTTGCTTATTGTACTTTGCAACACATCTTGCCACCCCTTCCCGTCCCCAGGCAAGCTGACCGTTTTTATCAAAAATCGATTCGGTAATACTATTCCCATGTTCATCGTATTCTTTCCCGATTATTCCCCCACCATTACTTAACGGACAAACCTTTTGGTCTATTCCCAGATATACACCTTTTACAATATTACCGTTCTCATCACATTTTCTGGTATAAGTCGCCCACCGCTGTTCGTTCAAAACAGGATTACCTGCCGGATCGAGATAAGCGATTACCGAAATATTACCATATTCGTCATAATTATATTTCTTAGAAGCTATCCCCATATTATTGGGAAAGTTAAAACCTTCAAACCCGATAAATCTGACCAACCGGGGCCTTCCGATAGAATCCAGGACATAATCAAAGCCATAAATTCCCTTTGCATCACAAGCAGCGATATCGTCGTTACCGTTATATTTTTTAAATAATTTACGTATAATGAAACCTTGCCGGTCCCTGATTAACCGATACCGCCGGATTTCAGATTTCGAATTACTAAACATACTTTCAAACGCATTCGAAGTGATAGAAGTAAAAGAACTTGTAAGTCCGATACCCATTCCCTTATCCAATGATTTCAGATCTACATATTGCAAACTGTCCCCGGCAATATAGGCAACAATCAAAGGCTTTTGTTTGGAATTTTGATATTCAATTTCAATGACAGATTGTCCCCGTCTATCTTTTCGGCTTTCTATCTGTTGAATAGAAGAACGATCGACATATTCACTAAAATTGTGCTCTATAGGAAGACCGGCAGAATTGGCAAAAATAACTCTTTTCAGTGTGCCCTTTCCTTTCCCCAATATACTGCGGTGGGTATATTCGAAACGATAATGTGTACTTCTTTTTTTTACCTGTTCCGCACTTAACTCAACCACCCCTTCCGGTATTCCCCATCTATCCACATAATCAGCAAAATATTCATTTTTAGTCCGGTAATAGTCCCACAAGATGAATAAAACGAATAAGAATAAAACAACTCCGATTCCTGTACTCCATTTACGAATCCTCAGAATACGTTCATAAGGCTGCCATAAGGTATTGAACTTGATATCCAACAAACGGGCGACAACGCGGATAAAAGCCCTTTTTTTCTTCATCGCAAATGAACCGATCCCTTCTTCCCTGACATTTATAGCCAATAATTCTTCCTGGCTTATCGCCTTTATCTGTTCATGGATACATTCTGTCTCGATGTCATTACTGTAGGGAATCCCTGAAACGACAAAAGGGATGATCTTATCTGCTCCGTGAAGTGTAGCGAAATATTTCACTTCCTTTCCGACCCAGAGCGAACGCGCTGCTTCAGGTGAACATATCACAATAAGATAATGTGAACGCTCGAGTTCATGTCTTATATTTTCTTCCAGTCTCCCACTGTCGAGATCCGTATTATCCCTGAAAACAGGCCATACTTTTTTAGGCAACCGGGTGATTTGTCTACATAATTTCGAAGGTAACTTATACCATCTTAACCGATCCTGTAACCATTTAGCCCATTTCTCATCTTCCCTTTTATAGCTGATAAAAGCGTAATATTGAAATTGCTGTTCCATCATCCACGAATTAATTCAACTATTCCTATCCCTACAATTCACCACAAACAAAATTAAAAAAATACATTATTCCATTAGCTATTTACCTGTTTTTTATTCATTTTTTAAACAATTCCTCCCTAACCCACTCCACTATCCAAATAATAAGAACAGATAATTTTAAACTACTTTGCAAATAAAATACAATAATCTGCAAATATATCCATAGTAAAAGCTCTTAAAACGTTTTAGATTTGTAACATGATGTCCATAAATTAATTTTTACAAAATAATAAGATGAAATATTTTTTCACTATTCTACTGCTTAGTAATCTGTTTTGCCCGCCTTTTATCGGGTACACACAAAACAATTCCGGATCACCTGTCTATTTCGGAGATCCTTTTATTCTATTACACGATAGCACCTATTATGCTTACGGTACCGGTGCCGCCGACGGAATAAGCGTTTATGTATCTCAGGATTTGGAAACCTGGAAAAAACCGGAAGGAGTACCCGGCGGGCTCGCCCTCTCCAAAGCGGATGTCTGGGGCGATCGCTGGTTTTGGGCTCCCGAAGTATATTACCGGAACGGCCGTTTTTACATGTATTATTCTGCCGACGAACATATTTGTGTAGCAACCTCCGATTCTCCCCTGGGTCCCTTCAGGCAAGAGGTTCGCCGCCCCATGATCGAAGGGGAAAAGACGATCGACAATAGCCTGTTTATCGACGACGACGGCAAAGCTTATCTTTTCTTCGACCGTTTCAACGACGGTCTGAACATCTGGGTAGCCGAACTGACTTCAGATCTATTGAATATCAAATCTGAAACGATGCACAAATGTATCGCTACCTCTCAGGCCTGGGAAGAAGTACATCCCCGGGTCAACGAAGGGGCATTTGTGATCAAACACAAAGGCACCTACTACCTCACTTATTCAGCCAATAGTTACGAGAGTCCGTTTTATGGCATCGGAGTGGCAACCACCCGCGATATCATGGGAGAATGGACCAAATATGACCATAACCCTATCTGCCAAAAAGTGAACGGACTGGTCGGTATCGGCCATAGCGCCCTGTTTAAAGACAAATCCGGAACATTACGGATCGTTTTCCATAGTCACAAAGACCAGACCCACATCCATCCACGG
>NZ_LARE01000098.1:0-7219 GCF_000980245.1 Odoribacter sp. N15.MGS-14 | reverse complement strand
GGAAGAACTGGATACTTTTCTGGAAAGATTGCAGGCGGTATTGAACGACCAGAAAACAGAAAAAGAAGATATTGTCGGAACGATGAAAGCATTTATCCCAAATTTTGAACATATGGAGAAAGGGAAAAACCTGGATCAGAAGATGTAACATTTATTTAAGAGCTAAATTGAGTGGAGTTTCATGACTTGGGATGAAACTCCATTTTTTTTATAGATTATTTGCTGGATTTTTAAATCAAATCATACATAAATATAGAATTTGTGAAAATTAACATTTGCATTTTATATTGCTATTCAGTGAGTTGTTGGGTGAGGGGCAGATTTATGACTTTTTTAAAGAATAAAAACGCGGTAGTTTTATAAAAGTATGTATTTTTGCAAAGATTGATTGGATATTGTATATTAGTTGTAAAATAGAGAGATGCTAAGTTTATTGTCAGATAATTGGAGATTGGTGCTATCGATGGTATTGGCTTTGTTGATCGGCTGGAATATTCGTGTGCCGGTGTTCAAGATGGCCATACTGAAGAATTTTGTGGATAAACCGAATAAACGTTCTTCACATACCGGGTGTGTTCCGAATATTGGGGGAATTGTTGTTTTTTTAGCTTTTTTGTGTTCATTTTTACTGTTTGTCAGATTCGATAGCCGGCCGGAATTTCAGTATGTTTTATTGGGGGCTATTTTAATTTTTCTGGTGGGTATTTATGACGATTTGCTGGAGATATCTCCTCGTAAAAAAGTTAAAGGAGAGATGTTGGGGGTTTTGGTACTGATTGTGGGAGGAGGGTTTTATCTGACTAATCTGCATGGTTTTCTCAGCTTCTACGAGATCAGCCCGTGGGTGGGTATTCCATTGACTTTTGTGGGTTTGGTCGGATTAATCAATGCGATCAATCTGATCGATGGAATCGATGGTTTGTGTTCGGGAATGGCCATGATCGATTGTATTTTTTTCGGTATTTGGTTTTATTATTGTGGACATATCGAGTATGCTTTGATGTGCGGGGTGTTGACTGCTGCCCTTATCCCTTTCTTTTTGATTAATTTGTTCGGAAAGCGTTCCAAGATGTTTATGGGGGATTCCGGTGCTTTGATGGTTGGATTTTTGCTTGGAGTGATGGCGATTAGATTTTGTGAAACGGATATCAATCTGAAAGGTATTTGTGCGGTAGAAGCAGCGCCCGGAGTGGTGTTCAGCGTATTGGCTATTCCGGTGATAGATACGTTGCGGTTGTTCGCTTCCCGCTGGATGAGAGGAAAATCTCCTTTTGCGCCCGATAAACGGCATTTGCATCATAAATTATTGACCATATATAACGGTGTGCATAAAAAAGCTACCTTTACTATTTTAGGTTTGAACCTGTTATTTATGGCATTCGCATATATCGGAAGAGACTGGAGAAATGAAATATTGGTCGGCGGAGATATCGTTCTGTTCGCTGTTATGTTCTATATTGTCGACCGGTTGGCAAAGAGAAAGTTAGCTCAGAAAGCTGCGAAATAAACGATTGCAGAGAATCGGTATTCGCCCGGAGATGATTCCGGGTTTTTTAGTTTTTATTTATAAAAAACGAGATCATGAAAGGTATAATATTAGCCGGAGGGTCCGGAACACGTTTGTATCCTATTACCAAGGGGGTTTCTAAACAGTTGTTGCCCATTTATGATAAGCCCATGATTTATTATCCGTTGTCTGTTTTGATGCTGGCCGGGATAAGAGAGATATTGGTGATTTCAACTCCTCAGGACTTGCCCGGTTTTCGTCGTCTTTTGGGAGAAGGAGAGGATTATGGAGTGAAGTTTACTTATGCGGAACAACCGAGTCCGGATGGGTTGGCTCAGGCTTTTATTATCGGCCGCGAATTTATCGGCAGTGATTCGGTTTGTCTGGTTTTGGGAGATAATATTTTTTATGGACAGAGCTTTTCACATATGTTGCAGGAAGCGGTGAGAAATGCCGAGGAGGAGAAGAAAGCCACGGTTTTCGGTTATTACGTCAATGATCCGCAACGATATGGGGTGGCGGAATTCGATGAGAAGGGAAATGTATTGAGTATAGAGGAAAAGCCTGTGCAGCCGAAATCGAATTATGCCGTAGTCGGATTGTATTTTTATCCGAATAAAGTAGTCGGGGTGGCTTCCGGAATAAAACCTTCGGCCAGAGGGGAACTGGAAATTACGACCGTCAATCAGACCTTTTTGCGAGACGAGGAATTGAAAGTACAGTTGTTGGGACGAGGTTTTGCGTGGCTGGATACCGGTACTCACGATTCTTTATCCGAAGCTTCGACCTTTGTAGAAGTGATCGAGAAAAGACAGGGCTTGAAAATTGCTTGTCCCGAAGAAATTGCCTATAAAAAAGGATGGATCGATGCCCGAAAATTGAGGGATTTGGCTGTTCCGATGGCAAAAAATCAGTATGGGCAATATTTATTGAAGTTACTTCGATAAATGCTGTTAGCAAGAATTAAAATAGTGGCTATGAAGGTGATTAAAACAAATATATCGGATGTCGTTATCCTGGAACCCCGGGTTTTCGGTGACGAGCGTGGCTATTTTTTCGAGAGTTTTTCCCAGCGTGAATTTAATGAGCAAGTGGCTGAGGTTACATTCGTCCAGGATAATGAGTCTAAATCGTCGTATGGGGTGGTAAGAGGTTTACACTACCAGTTGCCTCCTTACACTCAAGCGAAATTAGTCCGTGTGGTGGAAGGCGAAGTACTGGATGTTGTCGTGGATCTACGGAAAAATTCGGCTACTTTTGGAAAACATGTGGCCGTAGTCTTGTCTGGTGAAAATAAACGACAGTTTTTTATTCCTAAAGGATTTGCACATGGGTTCGCTGTGTTGAGTCCACAGGCGGTTTTTCAATATAAATGTGACAATTATTATGCTCCGCAGTATGAGAGTGGGATTCAGTTCGATGATCCGGCGCTGGGGATCGATTGGAAAATTCCTGAAGCAGAAATGATTCTCTCGGCAAAGGACAGAAAACATAAGGGATTGAGTGAGGCGTTTGTTTTTGAGGGGTAGGTTAGGGGAACGGAGAATGGAGAAATTGGGGGACTTTTAATAGTTGTAAAGGTTTCAGTGGTTGCGGGGGTGTGAGTCTCTGTTGTAGCCGCTGGTACTGGGAAATGTACATTTAATTTATAATTTATGGCGAATATATTGATTACAGGGGCTAACGGACAATTGGGTTCGGAGTTGAGAAAGATCGGTTTTTCCCCTTTGGATGAAGTGTTTTTTACAGATGTTGCCGAATTGGATATTACCGATTATACGGCGATCGAAAAGTTTATCCAGGTACATGAAGTGGATACGATTATCAACTGTGCGGCTTATACGGCTGTAGACCGGGCTGAAGACGAACCCGGGCCAGCTGCTGAAATTAATACCCAAGCCGTAGCAAATTTGGCAAAGGCGGCACAAAAGGAAGATTGTCTGCTGATTCATATCTCTACGGATTATGTATTCGACGGTACCGCAACGACACCTTATACAGAGAAAATAAAGACTTGTCCGGTCAGTGTGTACGGTAAGACCAAATTGGCCGGAGAAGAGGCGATCATCCGTTCCGGTTGTTTTTATATTATTATTCGTACCGCCTGGCTTTACTCCGCCTTCGGTCATAATTTTGTGAAAACCATTTTGCGCCTGGCAGAAGAGCGGCCGGAGATCAATGTGGTAAGCGATCAGATCGGTACTCCTACTTATGCAGAAGATCTGGCCAAAGCGATTGTCAAAATTATGGCTAACGATGATCGGGTAGAACATGAAGGGATTTATCATTACAGTAATGCCGGAGTCTGTTCGTGGTATGATTTCGCAGTTGAAATCGTACGGCTGAGCGGTTTGAACTGCCGGGTAAATCCGGTGACTACAGCCGAATATCCGACTAAAACACATCGGCCTGCTTATTCGGTATTGGATAAAACTAAAATAAAGCATACCTTTGGAGTCGAAGTGCCGGAGTGGCAAGAGGCGCTGAGGAGGATGATGGGGGAAATAAGTGGGGAACAGAGAAAGGAAAAAATATAAAGTTATGAAAAATATTTTAATTACCGGAGGTGCCGGTTTTATCGGTTCACATTTAGTACGGTTGATGGTAAATAAATATCCGGAGTATCGGATTATAAATCTGGATAAGTTGACTTATGCCGGGAATCTGGCTAATCTGAAAGATATTGAAAAGAAACCGAATTATGTGTTCGAGAAAGCCGATATTTGTGATTTTCCGGCCATACAGGCTATTTTTGAAAAGTATCAGGTCGATGGCGTTATTCATTTGGCTGCCGAAAGTCATGTAGATCGTTCGATCAAAGATCCGTTTTCTTTCGCTCAGACCAATGTGATGGGAACGTTGAGTATGTTGCAGGCTGCTAAATTAGCCTGGGAGGGCCATTTTGACGATAAGTTGTTTTACCATGTTTCGACCGACGAGGTGTACGGTGCTTTGCAACCCGGTAAGGAACTGTTTACCGAAAAGACCAAGTACGATCCGCATTCTCCTTATTCGGCTTCTAAAGCTTCGTCGGATCATTTTGTCCGGGCTTATCACGATACTTACGGTTTGCCGGTAAAGATCTCGAATTGTTCGAATAACTACGGTTCTTATCAGTTTCCCGAAAAATTGATTCCTTTGTTTATTAATAATATTCGTCATAATAAGCCGCTCCCGGTGTATGGAAAAGGAGAAAATGTCCGGGATTGGTTGTTTGTCGAAGATCATGCACGGGCTATCGATTTGATTTTTCATAAAGGGAAAGTCGGGGATACCTATAATATCGGCGGTTTTAACGAATGGAAGAATATCGATCTGATCAAAGTACTGATCAAGGTGACGGACCGTTTGCTGGGGCGTCCCGAAGGGGCTTCCGATCATTTGATCACTTATGTGACAGACCGGGCCGGGCACGATCTGCGCTATGCTATCGATTCAACAAAATTGAAAAATGAATTGGGCTGGGAACCTTCGCTACAATTTGAAGAAGGTATTGAAAAGACTGTGAAATGGTATTTGGAAAATCAGGAGTGGTTGGATAATGTGACGAGTGGAGATTATCAGAAATACTACGAGATGATGTACAAATAAGTCGAAGATGAAATAAAAAGCGATTTCCCGGCCCGAACGACCGGGAATTTTTTTAGTGAATAAAAGCCGGGTGAATATTTTGACCCGGTAATTTCAAGGTGTCAAAGACCAGCGTAGATTCGGCAGAATCGGTTTTTAGCAGGTTGTATACTTCTTTGGCGCGTTTGATTTCTTTCATCAGGTCGTTTTCGTTCAGTGCGTGTGCTGCGTCGCGTTGCAGTTGGTATTTATAGGCTTCCATGAATGTGTTGAAGGAAATTTTGTCTACATCGACACTGGATTTAACGGCGGTAAATGCCAATACGGATTCTATTTTTTGAGTGATACCTACTACAGTAACCTTGCGGATCCAGGATTTGACATCTATACGTACCAGTGCCAGACCATCGACCATGATGAAGTAGTCCGAATGTTCGGCTTGTACTCCTTCACCCGATCCCATCAGCATATTGATACCGGCTCCGATCAGTGCTCCGACTCCGGAGATTACGTTTTCACTACCTCCGGTGACGAAGCTTTTTATTGCATTAGTCGCTTCTCCGACGATTTTGGTGGAATCGTCTTTACAATAGGCCCTCATTTCCGAGGTGTCGGCAATGATATGGGTAATCGGAATGGTAGGGTTTTCGATAGTCCCGGCTGTGCGGATATTGTCTGCAATCTGCGTCTTGAAGTGATCACATTTGCTGGTTGCCAGTTCGAAAAGCAGGTTCAGGTTCAGCATGATTTCTTCTTTCTTTTCAGGTGCCGGATCGGCTTTTTTAATGGAATTTCTTAAACTAGACATGGCTTTTAAATTTAAAAATAAACTGTTGTTTTGTAAGCTTACCCGGCAAAAGTAGTCGGGATTAAAACGGAGGAGTAAATAATTTTTTAAGAGGTAGGTCATTGTTTGTAGATCGTTGGTTAGGTTATTTAAAAAGAAAAGCGGGTGGTTGATAAACTCCAATTGACAGTTTAAGAAAGGAAAGAGGATTTAAAAACAGGAGCTGTTATTTTTGGTACCGTAAGCTTACAGCAGTGTTATTCATTAAAAATTTTAAATCATGGAAAATCAAGAATTTGATATAGAACTTTTGGAAAAAAAGTTGGAAGAATATGAGCAGGCTGATTCGAATGTGCGAAGCGAAGAAGTACTCGAATTTGTGAAAAAAGTACTGGATATCACTTTACTCCAGCTCAGTAAAGGGAATGTATCGGATCGGGATATAGAAGAGGATATTCGGTTTGTCCGGGATGAAATCGGGAAACCGGACTTTTTGAAACAGTTGGTTCAGCATGTACAACAGGCTGCTGATAGGTGGGCCTCTGCATCAAAAGAGGAAAATGGACAAGATTACCTTTTCTCTGAATTGTGTCTTTTAATAAAGTTGGGAAGGAATGCCGTTTGTACGTTGGGCTTTTTATGTTGCAGAGAAGGAAAATTCGGGGTTTTATACGATTTTATGACGGCAGGAAATCAAGTGTTGGGTGGGTATTATGATTGGAAGACCCGGCTTAGATCGTATTTTATGAATCTGATCACCCCTTCTATGCTGGCAGAGGCTTTCGATTCTTTACGTCTGGGGAAAGTGGCTGTTCAGACAGCCGGTTGGCGGACGGACAATACCATGGCGGTCCCACAGCTGGTGTCCGATTATTTTCTTTATGTCGATAAAGCTTATGGAGACCGGTTGGATGTACATCTGCGGGGAGAAACCTTGGCTACGCCTGCTAGGCTGGGATTCCCCGCTGTAAAGTTCGACCTTTTTTATGACGGGAGCACCGGACTTTTTAAGTTGCCTTTCGGGTTTCAGGGCTGGTTCGGGCTGTGTGGTGAGAGAACTATCGTTGCCTTTGCTGGAACACGTCTTTTGCAGCTGGGGACGGTATTTACCGATGCAGAGCAAATTTTCGGTCCGAGTCTGATCTATGCCTGTGCTGTGGGGATGGTCGCTCTTGTGGCTCAGCATATGGGGCAAGGGAATTTGTTCGTGCTGGGACATTCTTTAGGAGGAGGGTTGACTCAATTCGCTGTTGCAGCCAATCGTTCGAATCATATTGAAGGGTGGGGATTCAATTCCGCCGGTTTATCGGAAACTTCTGTCAGAGCTTTGCTTACTGCTGCTGATGTAGCAGGTG
>NZ_LARE01000008.1:0-68322 GCF_000980245.1 Odoribacter sp. N15.MGS-14 | reverse complement strand
ACTTTCAATTTTTAATCGTTTATAAAACGTGTTGATTAAATTTTCACCTGCAAATGAAAGAAGAATCAAGAGCCGTTTTTCAAACTGTCTGGAAGTGGTGAGATTTGACTATCACTGGCAGAAAACAGATAATTATGTTATCGCTGAAACATATTAGATTAAGAATAGATGCGCATTATATTGTCTTATTACTTTTTCTGAAACTTGAAGGACTACAGCCTTTGTTATATGTAGTGCTGCATTGTTTCATTGGTGTGCTTTTTTATATAACGTCCTAAGTAACTTTCAGATATACCGAAGTACTGGTTAATTTCTTTTGCTCTGATTTTATCTGTCTGATAGATATTTGCCTGGATATATTGAAGAATATCGAGAGACTTATTAGCTGAACATTCATCGGCTTGTGGAGGTAAAAACAAATATAGAAAAATGTCTGGCCGGTGAATGGTATGATTGCCACAACCAGGTTTTCTTGGCTTTAAAGACCCGGACACATAAGTTATTGATATACCGGTTGTACTTTTGTGGATTGTAATAAAATTACAATCGGAAGTAATGTTCTTATTGCTCCTAATGTTCAGCTTTATACAGCAACTCACCCTACTGATTTAGATGAACGGCTAGCACCTGTCGAAACAGAAGATGGAATACAACGAATTCGCCGTACTTACGCTTTGCCTATTACGATTAAGGACGGATGCTGGATCGGTGGCGGCGTAGTAATCCTTCCCGGAATTACAATTGGGTACGGTAGTGTAATCGGAGCAGGTAGTATCGTTACAAAAGATATTCCGGCAAATAGTTTGGCTGTTGGAAATCCATGTAAAGTGATACGTCAAATCAATCAAACTAAGAAACCATGATAAAATTGATAACTTTTGATTTGGATGGTACAATTGCCGATACGATCCCAATGTGTATCGAAGCCTTTAAACAGGCAGTAGTTCCCTATACATCAAAAGTGTTTAGTTCTATCCAATCGATAATTCTATTGCAATGATTTAGATATGTTCCAAAGTAATCTAAAAAGCGGACGAAAAGTCCGTCCCGGAGTTCCAAAAAAAACGATTCCTGAAAAAGAGGAACCGTTTTTATTCGTATTGAAATTTTTTATTTCAGAGCTTCGTTTACCTGTTTCATCAGATCTTTTACATCCTGATTTGCCGGATCTAAAGATTGAGCTTGTACCAGATAATCCTTTGCTTTTTTGAAGTCGTTCACCGCTTTAGCTTTCTCAGCATCATATTTTGCTTTATCGCTATTCGCTATCGGAGTTGCTGCCTGCAAAATCTTTGCTCCATTGTTAAAGTATAAACTAGCTAAGCTGGCCAGTCCCTGGGTTTTAAAACTCTTGGTTGTCAAATTCACCACTTTAGTATAATTTTCAGCAGCCTTCGCTTCATCACCTGCTTTTTGGAATGTCTGTCCTTCCTTCATATAATAAGCAGCATACATGGTTTCCAACTTCATATTTCCCGGAAATGCTTTCATTCCATCCTGCAAAGTGGTCAACATTTCTGCAGTTTTATTCTGGCTTTTTTGTGCCTGTGCTTTTCCCAGATAAGAAGACGCACCTTTGTAGTTATTTTTGATAGACATATCAAAATATTTCTCAGCAGCTGCGTAATTCTTTATTTTAGTAGCACAGTAAGCCGTATTATAGACAGTTGCATTATCTTTATTGTTTACAATTTTCAGATAAGCTTCATATTGCTTGAAAGCCTCTGGATAATTTTTAGCTTTAACAGCTGCATTACCGGCATTTTTTTCTGTAGCCCCCGGATCCTGAGCAAAAACACTTACCGTCAATAAAACACTTAAAATTAAAAATGCAATTCTTTTCATAGTTCAGAATAATATTTAATAGTTATCATTTTTATAATAGTTACAGCCCCTAAGGTAAAAATGTCTCTCTAAAATTCAAAATCATTTTCAGATTTTTTACAAATGAGCTATTATTTTCACATGCAGGGGTTACTTTTCTATTCATTCATAGAGCAAGGATAAAATTTTTTTCAATCCTTCTTCGTCTTCCTGATCGAAGGCATCAAGCTTATCACTATCTATGTCCAGACAAGCAAAAACCTTTCCTTCGGGATCACGAATAGGGATGACAATTTCACTTTTAGACATGGAATTGCAAGCAATATGACCGGGAAAGTCTTCAACATTCCCGACTATAACGGTCTTTTCAGAAGAAACAGCAGCCCAGCATACTCCGGTATGATGCCGTAATTTCTGGCAGGCCACAGGCCCCTGATAAGAACGGACGATCAGTTCGTCATCGATCAACGCATATACTCCGGTCCAAAAAAATGTCTGCATTTTATGGTGCAAAACAGCTTCCATGGTCGCTAATCGTGCCCAAATATCTTCAGTGGTATGAATATAACCTTTAATTTGCTCATACAGCCGGTCATATTTGGCTAGTTTAGCACTTTTACCTGTATCGTTCATTAGGCCTCTTTTGTTAAACGTTCCAAAATATCCACTAAATGTTTCCACCATTTCCCGACTGTTTCGATATCTACTTTCTCATCCGGGGAATGCACACCACGTAAGGTCGGGCCGAAGGAAATCATATCCATTCCGGGATATTTCTCCAAAAACAGTCCACATTCCAATCCTGCATGGATAGATCTGACTACAGGTTCATAACCGAACAGTTGTTTATAAGATTCCACTGCAATTTTCAAAATAGCGGATTCCGGATTAGGTGCCCACCCCGGATATCCTTCTCCATGCTCCACTTCAGCACCGATCAAACGGAATACTGCAGCCACCATATGAGCAATATTCATCTTCTCCGAGTCGACATCACTTCTCTGGGAAGTAGTAATCAAGATCGTATCGTTTTCGATAAATTTCACTGCTGCAAGGTTAGTAGAAGTTTCTACCATTCCAGGCATCCGATAACTCATCGCGAATACACCATGAGGACAAGCATACAAGGCATTCAATAATTTATTGGTAAATTCCTGAGTCAATACCTCTCCAGGTAAATCGACAGATTCCAGTTCCAACTGTAGTCCCGGTTCTGTTATTTTCCAAACCTCCTCCATCTCAGCTGCATACATATTGAAGTCAACCCGGATATTTTCTTTCAGGACTTCATCGAAAACGATCACCGCATTAGCTTCCCGGGCTATGGCATTTCTCAGGTTTCCTCCTTCCAAAGATGCAACCAACAGACCATACCGCTCATTCAAATCCCACAGAAAGCGATTCAATATCTTGATCGCATTTCCTCTCCCTTTATTAATATCATCACCGGAATGTCCGCCCTGCAATCCTTTCACTTTAACCTGAACAGCAAATTTATGGGCAGGTAAAACCATTTTTCGGTAAGGCAAGCGAATAACGGTATCGATTCCACCGGCACATCCGATAAAAATTTCCCCTTCATCTTCCGAATCCAGATTCAATAATATCTTGCCCTGAAAAAATCCAGGCTGTAAAGCAAAAGCCCCGGTCAATCCGGTTTCTTCGTCAACGGTAAACAGACATTCCAAAGGTCCGTGCTGAATATTTTCATCTGTCAAAACAGCCAATGCAGCAGCTATTCCAATACCATCGTCCGCTCCCAGTGTCGTACCTTTGGCTTTTACCCATTCACCGTCTATATAAGATTTTATCGGATCTTTATCGAAGTCATGAACGGTATCTGCATTTTTCTCACAAACCATATCCATATGTGCTTGTAAAACCACACCCGGGGTTTGTTCTTTTCCCGGAGTAGCCGGCTTCGTAATCAATACATTACCTGCTTCATCCTGACGAGCTTCCAGCTGATGTTTCTTAGCAAATTCCATCAACCAGGCAGCTATTTTTTCTTCTTTTTTAGATGGGCGGGGAATTTTACAGATCTCTTCGAAATAACTCCACACCAATTCGGGTTGTAATCCTTTAAAAATTTCCATTTTATTTGTTTTTCATGGTTTATTTAACAACAACGGATATGACGTTAGCCCATCATATCCGTTAATTTCTTCAACACCCAAACACAAGATTTAATTTCCTGCGGAGCAATGGTAAAAGTCAGGTCAGCATGTACCTGCTCTTCGATATTGGTCAAAACCTTTTTGGCCTCTATGCCTTTTTCGGTCAGGACCACAAAATTATTCCGCTTATCTTCCTGACACATTTTCCGCTGCACAAACCCACGTTTCGTCAGGGTATTCAATAGTTTCGTCACATTGTATTTATCTTTCTGAAGCCTCTTGGAAATAGTTTGCTGATTCACGTGATCTTCCGCCCAGAGCACCTGTAATAATTCATATTGTTCCCTGCTCAAATCGAATCCGGCTTTCAAAAACTCACGATTTAAAGTTTTGGTATATCCCCGCTCAGCTTTACTGAGATAAGAGACTAATTCTCTGACATCATCCATAGTTTATGTTGCGTTTTATACTATACGCAAACATAAGCATTCTTTTTATATTTCACACCAAATCGGCCCGTTTTTTATCAACATATTTATTTCAGACAGGCTCCATTTTCATAATAATTCTCAGGAGTCAGGTAACGAAAATATACATCCGAATTCGGATATCCGGCGGCCATCAGACATTCATAAATGACTTTCGCAACTTCGTGTTGTACCTCCGGAGGCCGTTCAAAATAATCTACTTCTACATAAGGCCAATCATTACCGCTCTTAATGGTTACATCTTCGACCACGCTGGAATGAATCAGCTCGAACACGATATGTTCACGCGGGCATCCGATCGTCTCTTGTAGCCGGTCTGCCATCCGACGACTCACACCTGCCATCCGGGAAGCTTCTACAAAATGAAATTTAAAAAAAGGCATAACAATAAAAGTTTTTAGTAGAATATGAATATTTAAATACCGCTGTTTTTTAGTTGTTCGAAAAACCAGGGAATCGTTTCTTTTACCTTTCTCACCACTTCTGCCAGCGGCAAATCCATCTGTCCTCCGGCAGCATTCAAATGACCTCCCCCATTGAAAAAAGCCTTAGCCCATTCATTGACCGGCACATTTCCCTTAGAACGAAAAGATAATTTTACCCTTTCCCTGCGTTCCGTGATTTGTACCGATACACAGACATTGTGAACAGAGAGCGGAATATTGACCAACCCTTCCAAGTCTCCGTCTTTGTAATTATAGCGGTCTAATTCTTCCCGGGTAATCGGCATAATAGCCACCGGATATTGTTCATTCACCTCCAGTTTATTGAGTAAAACATTTCCAATCAGACGCAGACGGGATAAATTGTTCATTTGATAAATCCGTTCATGGATATAAGCTTTGTCCAATCCTGCTTCCAACAGGTCTGCGATAATCCGATAGGTCTGCGGATGAGAAGAATTATGACTCAATCCTCCCGTATCGGTATTAATGCCGGTGTACAAAGCGCCGGCGATATCCGGAGTAACGATCTCCTTTCCCCAAATCTGTGACATGACGATATAGAGTAGTTCACAAGTCGAAGAAACCTGAGTATCGGAGATTACGTATTGTTGCGGATCGGGATCCGGATGATGGTCGATGATTACACGCCCGGCAGGAGAAGCCACCACCCAATTTTCAAGGTCACCTTCCCGGGCAACTGTATTGTGATCGAGCATAAAAATAAGGTCGGCATCGGCAAGTAAGCGTTTACATTCTTCCGGTTTTTCCTGAAAAGAAATAGCCGAAGAGATATTTTTCAAAAAACGGAGATATTCCGGAATAAAATCACAGGTCAGGATATGCCATTCTATTCCCACTTGCTGCAACACTTCAGACAAAGCCGAACAAGAGCCTGCCGCATCACCATCTGCCGAAATATGAGGAATAATCACCGTTTTTAAAGTCCCCTGCCCTAATCGTTCTTTTAATCTCCTTATTTCATCCGCATTATTTTTCATAAACCAATTGTTTTTATTTTCCTATTATACAGGGATCTACCTTTATCTCTAAAAAAATAAGCTGCCCCCAAGGACAACTTACCAGCTAGTTATTCCCACGTGATAATTTACGATCTCACGGCTTCAAAGGTAATAAAACTAAATCTATTTTTAAAATAGAATAACTCACGAGGCATAGCGCCTACCTCCGTGAGTTATAAAAAACAGTCATTAGGACTGGTTTATAGATTATTCCCACTCGATTGTTGCAGGTGGTTTTGAACTGATGTCATAAACAACACGGTTGATCCCCCGGACATTATTTATAATCCGATTGGAAACCCGGGCCAGAAATTCATAAGGCAAGTGACACCAATCGGCGGTCATGCCATCTGTCGATTCAACTGCCCGAAGCGCAACCACACTTTCATAAGTCCGCTCATCTCCCATCACACCGACACTCTGTACCGGTAGCAGCATCACTCCGGCCTGCCAGACTTTATTATACAATCCTTCTTCCTGAAGCATAGAAATAAAAATGTGATCGGCTTCTTGCAAAAGTCTTACTTTTTCGGGAGTGATCTCGCCTAAGATCCGGATAGCCAAGCCCGGACCTGGGAAAGGATGACGTTGCAGGAATTTATCCGGCAAACCAAGACTTTTTCCTACCCGGCGAACTTCATCTTTAAATAACAAACGGAGAGGTTCTACCAGTTTTAATTTCATATAATCGGGCAAACCTCCCACGTTGTGATGGGATTTAATAGTCTGTGAAGGTCCGTTTACCGAAAGCGATTCAATCACATCGGGATAGATCGTACCTTGTCCCAGCCATTTGGCATCTTCTATTTTAGAAGCTTCCTGATCGAAAACATCGATAAAAGTACTTCCGATAATTTTCCGTTTCTTTTCAGGTTCGGTGACACCTGCCAGACGTCCTAAAAACAAATCTCCGGATTCCGCTCCGACCACATTCAGTCCTAACTCTTTATAATTCTCCAGAACCGTTTTATATTCGTCTTTTCTCAGCAAACCATTATCAACAAAGATACAGGTCAGATTTTTACCAACAGCCCGATGCAATAACATAGCTGCTACAGTAGAATCTACCCCACCGGATAATCCCAGAATCACCCGGTCGTCTCCCAATTTCTGTTTTAATTCAGCCACTGTCGTCTCTACAAAAGAATCGGGGGTCCAGTTCTGTGAACATCCGCAGATACCCACCACAAAGTTGCGAAGCAGACAAGTTCCCTCGGTACTATGATATACTTCAGGATGGAACTGAATACCGTAAGTAATCTCGTTCTCTACCTTAAAAGCGGCATTTTTCACATCTTTGGTACTGGCAATCACCTGACAGCCTGCCGGTAATTTTTCTATCGTATCTCCATGTGACATCCATACCTGTGAATTATCGCCGATACCTTTAAACAGCTTACTTGTTTTATCGACGAAAGCTAAATTCGCCCTGCCATATTCACGTTTGTTAGAAGCCTTTACCTCTCCTCCGAAATGATGAGCCAAATACTGAGCGCCAAAACACACTCCCAATAAAGGCAACTGACCTTTTATCGCCGTCAGATCCGGCTGAGGAGCTTTATCATCCCTGACGGAAAAAGGACTTCCGGAAAGAATAACTCCTTTTACAGAGGAGTCGAGAGCCGGATAATGATTGTAAGGATAAATCTCACAATATACATTCAATTCCCGGACTCTTCTCGCAATCAACTGGGTGTACTGCGATCCGAAGTCCAATATCAAAATTTTTTCCTGCATCTTATTTGTTTTGATTTGAGGTGCAAAGATAAAAATTAAAGGTAAAAGGTAAAAAATATCTTTTCATAAATTTCAGGTTTAGAACTATTATTTAAACTGATAAGAATACTCTCAAATAAACAATTTCTTTTATATTTTTGGCCAATGAAAACCCCACCTCGGGATTTTCGTACAAATCGGTAATTAGAAACTATTATTTATGGATACAACACCTCGATATCGGTTAGGATTGGTGCTCAGCGGCGGTGGAGCCCGGGGCTTCGCCCACATCGGAGTCGTACAAGCCATGTATGAAGCAGGCCTCCGTCCCGATATCATCTCGGGCACCAGTGCCGGCTCGATTGTCGGAGCCATGATTGCCGCCGGTCATACCCCCGAAGAATGTTTGAATTTTTTCCTGGGGAAAAAAATTTTGCATTTTGCCCGTCCCACCATGTCGAAGAAAGGGATCATGATTATGAACGGTATGGAAGAACGGCTGGCAGAATTTCTGCATGTCAAGACTTTTGAAGAACTGAAAATTCCCCTGGTCATTACAGCCAGTGACATTAACGGAGCTGTACCCGTCCATTTTGAAAAGGGAGAACTTCTCCCCTGCATTATTGCTTCCTGCTCTATCCCGGTAGTCTTTACTCCCCGGGAAATCGATCATGTCGATTATGTCGACGGAGGAGTCTTTATGAATCTTCCCGTACGTCCCATACGCAAGCGTTGCGAGAAAATTATAGCCGTCGAAATCAATTCGATAGATACTTCGGAAAAAATCACCAACATGATCGGTATGGCTATCCGTTCTTTTCATCTGGGTCTGGACCGGAATACCGATATCGACCGGAATATGTGCGATGTATTCATATCCCCCCAAAATATGACCAAATACAGCATGTTCGATCTGGAACACATCAGAGAGATCTATGAAGAGGGATATCTCACAGCCAAACGTATTCTAAAAAATTCGATCTTACAGACCCGGCATCAGGTTTTGGCCTGATCGTCCGGTCAGCTTATCCTTTCAGCCTTCCGTCAACGGACATCTGAGCTCTTTCAATTTCCGGTAGACATAAATAAAGGCTGGAATCAGAAAGAGATCGGCTGCCAGCCAGGCTGTCGGATCGCCGAAACAAACTGCAATATAACCGTATACCGGTACGGCATATATGCTGACCAGGGTACGGGCTATCATTTCGGAAACTCCGGAAAGCATAGCCAGATTTGTATACCCTGCCCCCTGAATGGTGTAACGCAGGATACAAAGCAATCCCAGGAAAGGAAAGAAATAGGCAGATACGTGCAAAAACAACTCCGTATTTTTCAATATTTCCAGTTCGGTAGTATCTACAAAAAGTAAAGCCAACGTCCTCGCCCCGACCATTAAAACGACAAAGGTCAGTAAGGCGTAAATCAGCATCATCACCCCACTGGCTTTGATCCCTTGCCAGATTCGTTTCGGCTTACCTGCTCCGTAATTTTGTCCGCAATAAGTCGCCATAGCGATTCCCAAACTTTCAAAAGGACAGATAAAAAACATTTTGATCCGCATAGCAGAGGTAAAAGCAGCCACACAAGCCGTTCCCAAGGCATTATTTGCACTTTGAAGCATAATACTACCGATCGCAGTGATCGAAAACTGTAATCCCATCGGTACGCCGATATTTAATAAAGTCCTTGCCAGATGCAACTGAAATTTATGCTCTTTGGCTTCCCCTTTCAGTATCTGAAAATGCCTGTACATGTATACATAACACAATAAGGCAGAAATTCCCTGAGAAAAAACAGTAGCGATCGCCGCTCCCAAAACTCCCCATTTCAATACCAGAATACAGAAAAGGTCCAGGATAATATTGAGTATAGTCGAAAAGAGCAGAAACCAAAACGGTGTCTTACTATCTCCCAATGCACGGATAATGCTGGATAGAAGATTGTACAGAAACGTACAGGGTACTCCGATAAAAGTCACCAGCAAGTAGGCATACGCACCCTCGAAGATATTCTCCGGTGTACGCATAATCCTCAAGATATCTGCACAATAGATACTGGTAATCAAAGCAATCATAACAGACATCACCAACGAAAGCTGCAAACTCACAGCCACATAACGCCGCATCATGACATAATCACGGGCACCGAACTTCTGGGCCACCGGAATACCGAAACCACAACTACACCCATTACAGAAACCCAAAATCAGGAAAATCACGGAACTACTGGCTCCGACAGCAGCCAACGCATTTATTCCCAAGAATTTTCCGACAATAGCAGCATCTACCAACGAATAAGTCTGTTGAAGCAAATTGCCCAAAAGCAAGGGCATCGTAAAATTGAAAATAAGTGGCAGCGCGGGCCCTGCTGTCATCTCTCTGGAAGTTGCCATAACTTAATTTCAAATCAAATCATTGTATTTTTTCACCCATTTTCTCAACGAGCGCCGCATTTCCTGCCAGTATAGAAATACCCCGGTTTTCCCTGAATCTGCGGACGATGCCTCCGGCTTCCTGTACAATCAAGGCTCCGGCACACATATCCCAGGGCTGTAATGCCAATTCCCAATATCCGTCCAACCAACCGGCAGCGACGCAACATAAATCATAAGCAGCCGACCCCATTCGTCTTATCCCCCGGATGGAAGGCAGGATTGCAGCCAGATTTGCAGCATTATTATCCGGATTTACATCTTTATCGTAAGGAAATCCTGTACCCAAAACAGAATGAGCCAAATCCTGTTTTTCAGCAACACGGATCACTTTTCCATTGTACCGGGCTCCTCTGTCCCTGATTGCCGTATACAACTCGCCGAGATACGGCGCATAAACAACCCCCAGAATGGTTTCTTCCCGGTATTGCAACCCGATAGATACTGTAAATACAGGTAATCCCTGGCTATAATTATTCGTACCGTCCAAAGGATCGATCACCCACCGATACTCGGCAGTACCGGCATGAGCACCGCTTTCTTCGCCAAGGACTGCATGCCCGGGATAGTGTTTCTGAATCTTATCCAACAGAAAAGCTTCACTTTCTTTATCGGCTCTTGTTACCACATCGTACACATTCGATTTGGTTTGTATACCCAAATCATTTCCCCTGAAATAGGAAAGCTGTATCTTTCCAACTTCTTTCGCCCAGGCTACCGCATATTCCAATGCCTGATTTAAATCAATACTCATTTTAATTACTTCCCATTAAAAACAAAAAATCCTTTAACACCGTTCTATTTCTTTCAGCGCTTTCACCAATTGATCCGGACAGGAAGTACGTTTACTTCCACATTGTATACCTTCCAATCTTTCTATTACCTCCTCTACTTTCATTCCCCTTACCAACATCGAAATTCCTTGCAGATTTCCGCTGCATCCTCCTTCGAAACAAACTTCCCGGATCACCCCATCCTCCACGGTCAAATCAATAGCTACCGAACAAACGAGCGACGATGGTATAAAATGAATCGATTTTTTCATCGTTTAAATTATTTATATTTCCAAGCTTTTCCACAACTACGGCACTTCCAGGCCGGCCGGAATAAGGGAGAAACCTTCTTCAAGGACTTTCAGAGCTTCCTGCCAACATTCATGCCGGACGAGCAGCTTTACTCCACCGATTGCCTGTGCATGGATCCCCGTCCGGACCGTCAATTCATCCTGCATCCGGGTTTCGATCCCGGCAGATTCTAAAAAAGCCTTAGCCATATAGGCTTCCTGCGGATTTATAAAGGTTTGTACGATCACCCAACTGTCCATTGTATAGAAAGTTTGTCAGTTAAAAATCAATTCTTTTATTCGAATTTTTCCGGAACTTTCCAGGTTCATCCCTACTGATCTCTCAAGCAATCGGCACATCGATCCACTTTCCTCCCTGCAATTGTCTAACGGTATGGAATCCAGCTTCTTTCAGCGCCTGTAAAGCCTCCGCCCGCCCGGCATTGATCAAATCCGGACGGTGGGCATCAGAATTAACCAGTACCGGTATCCCCAAAGCACGAATAAAAGCAAAATGCCGGATATCCGGGAAAAAACACCCTTTACGTAAAAAAGCTTTAGTATTGATTTCCATCATGATACCTCTTTCAGCAATCAGCGTAAAGTATTCCTTCAACATATCGGTAAACCAGCCCTGCCGGAATAGATCCGGTTGACAAATCCCGGCATTATAAGAAATCTTATCGGCATGTCCGACAAAATCAAAACCTCCCGCTTCCACCATACGCATGGCTGCAACAAAATAGCGGGTGACCATCTCCTGCAAATTCCCACGAAAATGCTTTTCCAATAAATACCGGAAATTTTCAGGATCGGTATCTGTATCGATAATTTCCTCTTCATCAGTATACACCAAATGGACCGATCCGATCCGGTAATCCAACGGTAAAGCCTGAAAATAGGAATTAGCCGGATTCTGAATTTCATTCAGATAGTCTATTTCCAAACCGGCATAGATCTCGATTTCTCCTGCATATCTCTGTTTCAACCGCCCAATTTCCTGTAAATAATCGGGCACCCGCTCTTGCGATAAAGTCCAGCACGTCTCGAAAGGAAGCGGAGCATGTGAAGATATACCGTAAGAAGTAAAGCCGGCAGCGATAGCCGACTTCACAAAATCTTCCATAGGAGCTTTTCCGTCACAGAAAGAACAATGACTATGATAATTGGTCAGATTCATACCCCATTTCCCGATCACATTCTTTCCGGCATCTCAATACCTAACATTCCCATGGCATTTTTAATCGCCTCACCACATTGTTTAGCCAGCAACAAACGGAAATTTCTCAAAGCTTCATTTTCTTCTTTCAGAATAGAAAAATCATGGTAAAACTGATTGAATTCTTTAGCCAGGTCATAAGCGTAATTAGCCAATAATGCCGGACTATAGGTTGTCCCTGCTTCTTTCACCACATCAGGCAATTTAGCCACCAATTTAATCAGATTCTGTTCTTTTTCCGAGAGCTGAATATGTGTATCCGCCGACAAAGGTGATGCCCCTGCGTCTGCGGCCTTACGTAATACCGACTGAATACGCGCATAAGTATATTGTATAAAAGGACCGGTATTTCCGTTAAAATCGATCGATTCTTTCGGGTTGAACATCATGGTCTTTTTGGGGTCTACTTTCAGAATAAAATATTTCAACGCCCCCAAAGCCACTTTCCGGTATACCTCTTCGGCCTCAGCTTCGGAATAGCCGTCCAATTTTCCTAATTCCTGAGAAGTTTCTCTGGCTGTATCGATCATTTCAGCCATCAGATCATCGGCATCGACAACCGTACCTTCACGGGATTTCATCTTTCCCTCAGGTAATTCAACCATTCCGTAAGACAAATGCTTAATTTTATCCGCCCAGGGGAAACCCAATTTACCACAAATCAATGAAAGTACCTGGAAATGATAATTCTGTTCATTTCCGACGACATAGATCATTTCATCCATATCGAATTCATTGAAGCGTTCGTAGGCCGTACCTATATCCTGAGTCATATAAACCGAAGTACCGTCGTCCCGTAACAGTAATTTATGATCCAGCCCGTCTCCGGTCAAGTCGGCCCAGACACTACCGGTTTCTTTCCGGTAGAGTACACCGTCAGCTAAACCTTTCAGGACAATGTCACGGCCTTTTTTATACGTTTGTGATTCGAAATATACCTTATCGAAACCCACCCCCATCAAGCGATAGGTTTCGTCGAAACCTTTCAACACCCAATCGTTCATAGTACGCCACAAACTCACAGTCTCTTCATCACCGGCTTCCCATTTACGCAGCATTTCCTGCGCTTCCAGCAAGATCGGAGCTTTTTTCTTGGCCTCTTCTTCTTCCATTCCCTCCTTTTCCATCAAAGCTTTTATTTCAGCTTTATATTCCTTATCGAAACGAACATAGTAGTCGCCGACAAAATGGTCACCCTTCGTACCTGTAGACTCGGGAGTAGCACCATTAGCGAACTTTTTCCAGGCAATCATACTCTTACAAATATGTATTCCCCGGTCATTCACCAAATTTACCATCCTCACTTCATGTCCATTGGCTTTCTGTATCTCGGATACCGACCAACCCAACAGGTTGTTACGGATATGACCGAGATGTAAAGGTTTGTTCGTATTAGGCGAAGAATACTCGATCATGTAAGAATGCCCGCTATTTTCATGCACATATCCATACTTCGGGTCCTGAGCCACTTCGTTCAATACACCTAACCAATAAGCCGCTGAAATCTCGATATTCAAGAATCCTTTCACCACATTGTAGTCTTTAATCTCTTCAATGTGTTGTTTCAGGTAGCCCCCCAATTCTTTCCCCGTCTCTTCCGGAGATTTCTTCGAAAAACGCGTAAATGGAAAAACAACCACAGTCAAATCTCCCGCAAACTCTTTCCGGGTAGCTTGTAACTGCACTTTATCCTTATCCACATCAGCGTCATAGCACTGCTTCACAGCTTCTATCACCTTGGTGGTCAACAAACTTTCTATGCTCATAGTATTCTGACAATTAATTTTTCACAGGTTACAAAAATACAATTATTTAGCGAAACATTAAAAATGAAAGTGGAATAAAGCCTTTTACGGTCGTAATTTTTGTAAAAAAATATAAATATGATAACTTTGAAGCGTAATTTGATATGTCCCAAGGATTCAGTATACTTCAAAATACCAATAAATGAAACTCTAAAAGAAGAAAAATAAAAAATCTCTATAGTGGGTGATAAATAAAAAATCAATTAATTATGGAAAATTCTTTATCTACAATGTCTTTGGACACATTGGTCAATAAACTTATTGATCTCAGTGTTTCATTCGGTTCCAAGTTGCTGGTGGCACTTCTGGTGTTCTTCATCGGTCGTTGGATTGTAAAAAAATTAAATCGTTTAGTTATAAACATACTTACGAAACGGCATGTCGAAGCTTCATTGGCCACTTTTACCAAGAGTTTGGTGAGTATCACCCTGAATTTCACTTTAGTGATTATCATTATCAGTGTTTTAGGTATCGAGACAAGCTCATTCATCGCTTTATTTGCTTCTGCCGGTGTCGCTGTCGGTATGGCATTGAGCGGTACACTGCAAAATTTTGCCGGTGGAGTGATGATACTGCTTTTCAAACCGTTTAAAGTGGGAGATTATATCGAAGCACAAGGTCAGTCGGGAACAGTGAAAGAGATCCAGATTTTCAATACCATCATTACGACTACCGATAACAAGGTGATCATCATTCCTAACGGAGGCTTATCTACCGGAATTATGATGAACTACTCGAAAGAATCGCAACGGCGGGTCGACTGGGTATTCGGAATCGGCTACGGTGATAGCTATGAACATGCAAAAGCTGTCATTGCCCGGCTTTTAGATAATGATCCCAGAGTATTGAAAGATCCCAATTATTTTATCGCTTTAACCGCTCTTAACTCCAGTTCTGTCGACATTGTCGTTCGGGCTTGGGTAAAAGCAGAAAATTATTGGGGTGTCTTTTTCGATATGAACGAAAAAGTATACAAGACCTTTGCAGAGGAAAACCTCAATATTCCTTTCCCGCAAATGGATGTACACCTCTATAACGAAAAATAATCTTTTTACTGTCGGCAGGACTAGATCATGATCCTGCCGACAGTAAAAAAATCCCCCTTAAAACATTACCAGCCTTTTTTCGTTTAAATAACTATAATTTAAAACTTATAGTTATGGAAACGACAGAAACTTACTCTTCCAACAACCGATATTGGTGGCTAATGCTAATTATCGGTATTCTTTCTATTCTTTGCGGTATATGGGTATTCAGAAATCCGGTTGAATCCTATTTTGCGCTGGCGGTTTATTTCAGTATCATGTTTATCCTGTATGGGATCGGTGAAATTGTAAATGCATTTACAGGGCAACGCTACCGGAACTGGGGCTGGGGCTTAGCCGTCGGAATACTGGATTTGGTCATCGGATTTATATTATTAGGTAATCTAGCCTGGGCAGCCGATCTGTTACCTTATGTCGTAGGATTTATCTTAATGTTCGTAGGTATCGGTTTTATCGGTCAATCCAGTCAAATGCAATCTTTCCGTATTCCTAATTGGGGATGGGTATTGACAGGAGGAATCCTGACCTTAATTTTTGCCTTTTTGATTATTTTCCATCCGCTTTTCGGTATATTCAATATTATCGTATGGACAGGTCTGGCCTTTATTTTCGGAGGTATATCCGCCATTTTCTATTCTTTTAGCCTGAAAAACTAAAATCCAACAGGGGAAATCTTATAATTTACCTCTTTCCTTTGGACGGTATAGACAACCTGTCAATCGGTGGAACTACAATCTTCGATAAAATACAATGATATCGGGAGACTAATTCCACCGATCAACTTTCGGAAAAGATTCGTCCTTCAGGCTTAAAACCGTTAATCTGTCTGGAAAGGCTTGTCCTCCCTTTTTCCCCCGGTATTTACAATAAATAATGTCCCAAAAAGGAAATAAAAGCACCGACTACGACAGAAGCCAATAAAAGCGGGAATGCACATCTTGAACTTCCCCGCCCCGAGGTAATCACCAGAGGGAGGGTCAAAACTGCAGACACGATCATACCTTTCCACCACCATTGTGTCCAAGGTAAACTCAGGTGATAAACCACATAGGGCATGATCAGAAACAACACAAAAGCCGATAAAACAGTATATTTATCTGCCTTTCTTTTGAATAAAGGAATGATACCGATAAATGCCGATACCAAACCAATTAATATAATCGTCAGATAAGCTCTCATTACAATTCGAACAGGTTATATTCTAAACTAAAGTCTCTCCTTGCCACACACAACAATCGGGAAAATCCAGGTTGATTTCCCGGTCTTTCTTAAACAAGCCATAAATAGCCGATCCGCTCCCGCTCATACTCACAAATTCAGCCCCCCGCTCATACAATTGCTGCTTCAATAAAGTTAGAGAGGGATATTTTTGAAAAACAGTCGCTTCAAAATCATTCCGGATATATTCTTTCCATGTATTTACCGGAAGTTGTCCGAGCTGACGCAGATCATATCCGGCCGGCCGGGGAGTGATCCCTGCATATGCTTCAGGCGTAGATACTCCGAAAGAGGGTTTCACTATGATGATCCGATAACCGGCCAACGTAAGCTCTATCGGCTCCAGCAACTCCCCCTTACCAGAAGCAAATGCCGGACGATCATCGATAAAAAAAGCACAGTCACTCCCCAGGCGGGCAGCATAAGTTACCATCTTTTGCCCGGAGAGACGAAGATCGAAAAAGGCATTCAAAGCTTTCAGCATAAAAGCTGCATCCGCCGATCCCCCCCCTAAACCGGCACCGAAAGGGATGATCTTATGTAAGTGTACTTGTATGGCCGGCAAATGAAAATCGGCAGCCAACAAGTGATAAGCTTTAATCACCAGATTTTTCCCGGGATCTCCTCCCACTTCCAGACCGGTATTCTTAAATCGGAAACTCCCGCTTTCTCCTTCTCCCCGCCCAATTTCGAGTATATCAGACCATCCCACCGGGAAAAAAATCGTTTCCAGATTATGAAAACCGTCATTTCTCTTCCCGGTCACAAAGAGACCGATATTTATTTTCGCATGTGGAAAAACAACCATGGAGTAATCTTTTATTTTAAACTTTGCAAAGATACCCTTTTTTTGTAACTTCGTCCACAGGGAATCTGTATATATTTCCGATAGTCGTTCAAATAATTACTTAATATTTTAGCTATGAAAAAAAAATGGATCCTGTTATTGATATTTTTTTCAGCAGGAATTTTGTCATATGCCGATGCCCAAAGTGTGAAAAATTTGAATACGAAAGAATTCAAAGTACAGATTTGGGATTTCGAAAAGAATAAAGACTGGAAGTATCTCGGTGATAAACCGGCCATCATCGATATGTATGCCACCTGGTGTCCACCTTGCAAAAAACTATCTCCTATTTTGGAAGAGATTCAAAAAGAATATGGAGATAAGCTTCAGATCTATAAAGTGGATGTGGATAAAGAACCGGCATTAGCTCAATTATTCAATGCCTCCAGCATCCCACTGATGCTCTTTATTCCCAAAAACGGCAAACCTTTTACGGTAACCGGGTTACGTCCGAAAGAACAAATAACAGACATTATTAATGAAAAACTAGAAGTAAAAAAATAACGACCGTATCTCCGGCACCGAAAAAAATAAGTACCGGAGATAACTCCACACTCTCCCTGTACTTCTGGACTAAAGCTTCAAAAGCACAGCAATCATCTTGCAAAATAACATCGATAAAATAACCTTTTCCCTATTCGATATCAAACACACACAACCATACACATACCGGCTCGATACTGGTACTATCGAGCCGATGTTTGCAATTTTTGGGAATATGCAGGTAGTCTCCTTTTTTCAATGTCACTTTGCGGTCCTCAAATTCCAGCGTAGCCTCTCCCTGAATCAATAATATAAATTCATCGTTCTCCTGATCGTACCAAAATCCTTTGGGCGAACTATGACCGGAAGAAACGATCCGGTCGATCCGGCAATTAGGAGATTTAAAAAGCAAATCGAACTGTTCCTCTTCACCAGCCTCAGCTATCTGAGCAAAAATATTTTCAGGTTTCATATACATTCTGAATAAAAATCAGAAAATTGATTTCAAATTAATAGTATTTCAGACTTTTTTCTGACTAATTATAACAGAACAAAGATAAAACTTGTTATTCTAAATGACAACGTTTTCGATATTAATCTTACATAAAGACTTTCCAACTCAGTTTTCCCCTTTCAGATTAGGCAGACTGATGTGATACTTTACAGCCAGAATCCGGATCAGGATGACAGAAACAGCCCCGATGATCTGTGTCAGTGTCGAATTTAAACCGGAATACAGACAGAGATAGTAAACCAAGCCACCGAACACACAAGCCAGGGCATAGATCTCTTTTCGGAAAATCAAAGGGACTTCATTGATCAGGGTATCCCGCAAAACTCCTCCGGCGGCTCCGGTGAGAGTACCCATAATCAATCCTACCCACATGGGGTAACCATAAGTGATGCTTTTCTCGATACCGACAACGGCGAATAACCCTAAACCGATGGCATCGAAAATAAAAAAAGTATTATTCAACCTGATGACATATCGCCCGAACAGAATAACAAATCCCAAAGCCAGGGCAGTCACGATCAGATAGGAAGACTGCAACATCCAGAACGGGGTAACATCCAGCAACAAATCCCGAATCGTTCCTCCTCCGACAGCTGTAACGAATCCAACCACATAAGCCCCGAACCAATCGAAGCGTTTAGCAGAAGCCAAACGGATCCCACTAATGGCAAACGCAAATGTACCGATATAATCAATAAGCGTCAGAAAATTCATCGTTCCTCTTCAATTAACTACCTGTAAAAAATAACTGTCCGATTTTGAGAGCGCAAAAGTATAAATTTCTGACTATTTTTCCATTTATCCTTTTATTTTTGTACAATCAAAATTTCCGAAAATGAAACCCGATGAATATTACCAGAAACAGATAGACCACTATACCGCCCGTTTAAAGCAAATAAAAAAACGGCGCAATCTGATTACATTGGCCAAATTGCTCACTTTCGGCTATATGATCTTTTTGATCTACCTCCTGATCAACCATAGTACTCAACCTCTCTTACTTTTGGGTATAGGAGCTATTCTCGTATTCATTTTTTTGACTCTATGGGATTCCCAAATCATCTACCGGCAACATCTCATCGAAGAACTACTTCGTATAAACACGTTGGAATCGGATTATTTAGCCGGTAATTTCTCTGCTCTCGACCAAGGCGAAAGGTTCAACGATCCTGCCCACCCTTATGCCCATGACCTGGACCTATTCGGGGAAGATTCCCTCTTCCAGCATTTAAACCGGACAGTGACTTTTTCCGGCACCCAAAAGTTGGTATCCTGGTTATTATCTCTCAGCAAAGACCCGGAAGTCATTCATTCCCGTCAGCAAGCGGCAGAAGAATTATGCGCCGAGCCGGAATGGTGTCAACACTTTCGTGCTGCCGGAGCACTCCATCCGACCCAAGCCCTCGATGCGGTCATTTTAAAATCAGGACCGACCGAATCCCCATTCTTTTCAAAACACAGCACAGTCCGTCTGATTTTATGGATAGCCAACACGATTGTAATCGTTTCGTGGGCGGTAACGAGCTTTACCCCCCTGCCTTTTTCCATTTCCCTTGTGCTATCCCTATTACAACTTTCGGCATTGGCCTTATATATCAAAAAAATCAATGCCTATCATCAACGGCTCAACCTGTTTCTGAAAACCATCAGCAATTATCTTCCTTTAGTCCGGTTAATCCACGATCAATCTTTCCGTTCCCCTTATCTTCAGAAAATAAGACACAGCTTGTTTACCCCGGAGAGTAATTCCCTGCAAGCTTTGACTCAACTTCACCGGATACAGAACAGTCTCGACCAACGGGGTAACATTGTCATCGCTTTCATTTTAAACGGACTATACCTCAAAGATTTCCATACCCTGCTCCGTCTGGATCACTGGAGAAAGAAATATGGACCTGACATCGAAACCTGGACTGACGTCCTTAGTGAAGCCGATGCCTTGATCAGCATGGCCAATTATCGTTTCAACCATCCTGCTTATTGCCTCCCGGTCATCTGTCAGGATCGATTATTAGACACCGAAGAAATAGGACATCCTTTACTAAAAAGCGAACGAAACGTCACCAATGATTTCAGTATCCGCTCCTTACACCAAATCGCCATTGTCACCGGAGCCAATATGGCCGGTAAAAGTACCTTTTTGCGTACAATCGGGGTAAATCTGATTTTAGCTCAATCCGGGAATGTCGTTTGCAGCCGCTATTTTGCTTTTCAGCCCATGACGCTTTTCACCAGTATGCGGACTACCGATAGTCTGTCTAAAGACACTTCCTACTTCCACGCAGAGCTTCTCCGGCTTCAACAACTAGTTAACATCGCACAGCAGGAAGACAAAGTATTCATCATTTTGGACGAAATGCTGAAAGGAACAAATTCGGTGGATAAATTAAACGGTTCATTGGCTTTCTTAAAAAGGATACTCTCTTACCCTATCTCCGGCCTCGTTGCAACCCACGATTTGGCTTTAGGAGAACTGGCTGACGATTTCCCGGAACATTTTTTCAATGTCTGCTTCGAGATTGTCCATTCCGGTAGTCAAATTACGTACGATTACAAACTTCATCCCGGTATCAGTAGTAATATGAACGCCAGTATCCTTTTAAAACAAATGGGCTTGATATAATTATCCCCTTATCAGGTAAAGTAAACAGCAGCTTCTGCAGGAAACCTTTACCGGACCATTTTCAACCAATTCCTGATTATTCCAGACCCACAATCCGAGATGTAAGACTCCGGATGAAACTGGATACCATGGATAGGTAATTCAGTATGATAAAAAGACATGATATGACCTTGTTCATCTATTGAGCTGGTAATCAATTCTCCGGGCATTGTTTCGGGATCGATCACCCAGGAATGATAGCGGCCCACTTGAATCGGATCGGCCAAATCTTCGAACAGGGGATCGTGTTCATCTACCTTCTTCAAAACACTGCGATGTCCATGCAAAGGGCGAGATAAATTATATAACGAAGCTCCGAATGTCTCTGCAATCGCCTGATGTCCCAAACAAATGCCCAATATCGGATGAGTATACTTACAGAATTCGATCAGTTTTAACAGTTCCCCGGCTTCGGCCGGAATACCCGGTCCTGGCGACAAAAGAATCCCTCCATAATCCCCTAAGCCAGAAAAATCGATCTTATCATTACGGACTATATCATAACCAACAGGAACAACAGCTTCCCGAAGCAACTGAATCACATTGTATACAAACGAATCGTAATTATCGATAACGAGCACTTTTTTCATGAATACAAAAATAACAAATAAAATAGATTTATTTCGCAACATGCTGCAATCCGAATTATCTTTGCCACGGATTTTATAACACAAAGATGAAAGCAGAAATTGTACGGGAAGAGATGAACCGTTGTGGTAGAGCCGGCATTCCTTTCCTATTTGGAGTAGATTTCGAGGGTATCCATGGATTTTTCGTCGAAAAGCCCTTAAGTGATCCATCCGTTTATTTTACGATCGGAACCATCGGTCATTATAAAACGCCCCTTTCCCCTATTCCGGAACCTCGTATAAAAATTCTTCACAGTAGCTTTGAAACATACCAGGAAAAATTCAGGATCGTACATCAAGGCCTGTCACGCGGGGATAGTTTTTTGCTCAACCTGACCGAAAGAACCCCCATCGAAACCAATCTCACTTTAGAACAAATCTTTTATCACAGTCAGGCCCGCTATAAACTTTTACTTCCTGACCGATTGGTTTGCTTTTCTCCCGAAAGCTTCGTCCGGATCGAAAATAATGAGATCCTATCTTACCCGATGAAGGGAACCATCGATGCCACTTTACCCGACGCAGAAAACCGCTTGCTTCAAAATCATAAAGAAACATGCGAACATTATACGATCGTCGATCTCATCCGGAACGATCTGAATATTGTAGCCACTCGTGTACAAGTGAAACGCTTTCGTTACGTAGAAAAGATTCACACTTCCCAAGGTGAGATATTACAAACCAGCTCGGAAATCAGCGGGCAATTACCCGACGGATGGCAAAACGAATTGGGAACACTTTTATTCAAGCTATTACCCGCCGGTTCTATTTCGGGTGCCCCTAAAGCAGCAACCCAAAAGCTGATCCGTCAAGCCGAAGGATTGCCCAGGGGATATTATTCAGGAGTATTCGGTTATTTCGACGGCCAAACGCTCGATAGTGCCGTACTGATCCGATTTATAGAGAAAGTAGATAACCGGTATTACTTCCGCAGTGGCGGTGGTATTACGGTCAATAGTCAGGCAAAAGAAGAATATCAGGAAATACTCGAAAAAATTTACTTACCCATCTAGAAATAGAAATAAAATAATGATAAAAAACGCCTTTATAGAAAGTCTGAAAATTGTCGACGGCCGTTTCATACATCCCGAACTTCACTGGCAACGTATAACCGACACCCAGCGGGTACATTTCGGGAACAGTACCTTCCTTCCTTTATCCTCCGAATCAATACCGCCAGACAAGCGTCTCGGTACCCTAAAATGCCGCATCATTTACGATCAGGAAATCAGAAAAATCGATTTCGAAACCTACTCTCCCCGCCGGGTTCATACTTTAAAACTTGTCGACGGCAGCGGCATCGATTATACTTTTAAATATGCAGATCGGGATAAACTGATCCAATTGCAGCAATCTAAAGGAACATGCGACGAAATCCTGATTTATCAAAACGGTAGGATCACCGATACCAGTTACAGTAATGTCGTTTTTTACGATGGAAACCAATACATTACCCCTTCTACTTATTTACTCAATGGCACGAAACGTCGTTATCTTCTCGAAAGAGGCATCATAAAAGAACAGGATATCGGCCTCGGAGACCTCCCCCGATTCCGGTATCTCTTTCTGATCAATGCAATGCTGGATTTGGAAGACAACATTCAAGTGAAAATCCGGGATATTTCATAAAGTTATTTATATACATATTTACACTAAATGCAGAATTAGTAACGAACTAAACCTACCACTTTTACCGTCGATAATTTTCACTCCTGCCGGTAAAGTCACCCCTCCCACCTACCTGATGAATACGAATCAAGACGATTCCCGATGGATAACTAACAGAAAAGGACGAGCTGCGATCGGAATTTCACCTCAAAGAAAGGGACGTTTTAATTGGAATACAATAAGTTTTGATATATTTTGATTGATGTATACGTAATAGATTGAAAATAATTGTTTTAAAAAAAGAAAAATAATTATCTTTGTCCAGCTAAAGAGATATTTTTTTATCCAATTAAAACGTCCGTTTATGAAAGATCAAATGTTCTTTATCTTTACGATTTTATGTCTCACATGTTCTGCCTGGATCACCGACCATAAAGCTCCTTTCTGTTCCGTCGACAAAGGAACACAACTTCTTTACCAAATCGACAGTGAACAGGCAGAGAGGTACTATTTCCAACAGACGACAGAAAAGATCGAAAACACTGATTCGCTGTCAGTCATTCACTATACAGGAACCCTTTGGGATAAAAAACGAACTGTGGTCATTCCCTCTTTTTCATTTACCACTTCCTGTGTACAAAAGCATGTGAATACTTATCTGCCCAATTTTATTCACATCCGGAAAAACGAGACCTGCCAATTCACCGGCCCGGGCTTCTTACTTCCCGGTTCACTCTCTGTCGGACAACACCTCGAAGACGGATATATGACCATCCAACAAAGCAGTCTGCAAACCCGAATAAGTCAAAAGAACCGGGTTGTAACGGCTCAAACCCGTATAAAAGTACCAGCAGGAGATTTTATTTGTTATAAAATCGAATCTAACCTACAGACCACTTGTTTAGGTATAACGACACGTTATAAAATTTCTACCTGGTATGCCCAAGGAATAGGCATCATCAAATCTGAAATTTATCGGGAAAACAAAAAGTTAATCGGCAGACAACTTTTGCTGTCCATAAAAAATAAATAACTATTACAAAACGATTCGATCTTCTTGCAAGGACATCAGTAATCCGATTACCTCAGAATAATTTTTAGTACCGCTACTCACCTGATTCCCTTTCAGGTAAGCATTGTACACTTGATGTTGTATTTGTCCCATACCGGGATTATATTTTTCACGCCAATATAATAGATGGCTATTATACAATTCTACTATTTCAGGTCGGATCCGTTTTACAATTTCCCGGTACTGCTCTTCTGTAAGTAATCTCCGGGCATTGTTTACCACATAGCCCAGCATAGAGAAATAACCGCTGAAACGAATAGCAGGTTCCTGAGCAGCAGAAGTAACCAGATAGGCGTATAAATTGGCTTCGGCTTCACTGGCGATCCCGAGACGATGAGCCAACTCATGAGCATAAGTAAAAGGATACTCGACACTCAATAACTCCTGATTCAAATTGAATTCAGTAAAGAAAGGCCCCATATATCCTGTCACAGCCACCCGGGACATCAACCGACTCCACAACATCGGCTTTACCCGTAAAAATTTTCCAGGTTCAACTAAACCGAAACGGGAAGCCATCTTTCCATATCCTTCCTGTATAACTCCGGCAACAGGAATTTTACTCATCGGGCCGGCCGTCGTATATCGCTCCAAATACCAGCCCGAAAGCGTATCTCCTGCCTTACTGTAACTCTCGTTCAGTTTGCCGACATATCCCGTTAGAAAATCCTGAAATTTTTCTGCCGAAAATGCTGCTTTAGCTATACCGGTACGCTCGTAAAAAGGGAAACGGAAATAATTCAATCCCCAGGCAAAATAAAACCAAATATATACCCACATCAGGACACGTATGATCGTCCCGACTGTTTTTTTCGCCCCTTTTCTTTTCCGCCAGGCATAAAAAGGATAAATCAAAATCCACAGACAAGTACCGACGATAAAACAATCGCCCACAGAAAAAGGAAATAAAGAAGAAAAAGCAGAGAGCAAAGTCGAAATAAAGGGATAAAACAGGCAGGCATACGCCTCGGCCCAAGACGGTATCATGCGGAATATACCGATCATTGCTATCAGAAACAGAGGGATACCCCAGCTAAATCCATATTTTTTCTTCATTTTCATAGCTACTTGAATTCAAGACAAAGATCTTTATATTTTTTCTTAAAAACTCATAAATCATTGTATTTTTGTTTTTTATAAAAAAACAGGAAAGATTACAAAAGTTTCATTAGTTAATTTCAGGTATCGTAGTCTTGTAACTAAACATCGACCGACCATTTTAGTGCGCGTCTCAGTAATTATCAGGCGAATAGAAAAAATAGCCTACTTCCCTAAATTATTTCAGAAAATTAAAATAAATCATTTCTATTTTAAAGTAAGCATTTTCATATATTTGTTACAACAGAAAAGTTTCGAACAGAAATAGATATTAATTATTATAAAACGCACATAGAGATGTTGTTACCTTTTGTTATCTCCCACGAACTACCCCTGACTGATCCGGTATTGAAATTTTTATTGATACTGGTAATTATTTTATCAGCCCCTTTGCTCCTCAACAAACTGAAAATTCCTCATTTATTGGGATTGATTATAGCGGGTGCGATTATCGGGCCTAACGGCCTTAACCTGGTTCTTCGGGATAGTAGTATTATTCTATCGGGTACAGCAGGTTTGTTGTACATCATGTTTTTGGCCGGCCTGGAAATCGACATGGGGGATTTTAAGAAAAATAGTGGCCGGAGTTTCGTTTTCGGTATGTATACGTTCTTGATTCCGATGGCTTTGGGAATCGTTGCCGGCCTTTACGTACTTCATTTTTCTATGGAAACCTCCATCCTATTGGCCAGTATGTTCGCTTCACATACTTTAATCGCCTACCCGATTATCAGTAAATTAGGAATCACGAAAGATAAATCGGTTACGATAACCGTCGGAGGCACTATGATTACCGATATGCTGGCATTACTTGTTTTAACAGTAATCGTAGGCATGGCAACCGGTGTCATTGGAGAACATTTCTGGACCCGATTGAGTATATCGATCGTCATATTCGTTTTATTTGTAGTAATCGCATTTCCTATTGCCGGACGTTGGTTTTTCAAGCATGTACAGGACAGCATATCACAATATATTTTCGTTTTGGTCATGGTTTTTCTGGGTGCTTATCTGGCCGAACTAGCCGGTATCGAATCGATTATCGGTTCATTCCTGGCCGGTCTGTCCCTCAACCGGTTGATTCCCCGGAGTTCTCCGCTGATGCACCGGGTAGAGTTTATCGGTAACTCGATTTTTATCCCTTTCTTTCTGATCGGAGTAGGTATGTTGATCGATTACCGGGCTTTTTTCACCAGCTTCGATACAATTAAAGTCGGTATTGTCATGATCATTGTTGCCACAATAGCTAAATATGCTGCAGCTTGGCTGACTCAAAAAACTTTCCGTATGTCCGTCGACCAGCGAAGAATCATTTTCGGGCTGAGTAATGCCCAGGCTGCAGCAACGCTGGCTGCCGTCATGGTGGGATATAACGTCATTCTCGGTCAAACCCCCGAAGGCGAACCAATCCGTCTCTTAAATGAAAGCGTATTGAACGGCACGATCCTGATGATCCTGGTTACCTGTACAATGGCTTCCTTCTCTGCTCAAAGAGGGGCTCATAATCTGGCAGCCACGGCTTCATCCGAAACCGATGAAACAGGAGACCACAAAGAACGTATTCTAATCCCGCTGAGTAACGAAGACACGGCAGAAGAATTGGTGAATCTCAGTTTGGCTACTAAATCGAAAAAGAATACTCATCATTTATATGCGCTGAATATTCTGGACAATAAAGTTTCAGGAGACGACCAGCAATTGAAGAAATCCCGGCGTCTGCTGGAAAATGCAGCCTTAACGGCAGCAGCGACAGATACCCATCTTCAGGAATTGCAACGCTATGACCTGAATGTAACGAACGCCATATTAAGTGTGATCCTCGAACACCGTATCACTGACCTGGTATTGGGACTACACAAAGAAAAGGGAATACCCAGTTCTTTTTTGGGAAGAATCACGGAAGGTATCCTGGATTACAGCGATGTTACTACGTTGATATATAAACCAGCACAACCCCTCTCTACCATGAAGCGCCATCTGGTAGTCATCCCTGTTCAAGCCGAAAAAGAGGCCGGATTTCCCCAATGGGTTGCCCGGGTGTGGAACGTTATTCAGAATACCGGGGCCAAAGCCATATTTTACGGTTCTTCGGATACCCTCGGCCGCCTCAAAACATTGCTTGGGAAACGAGGAGGGGAAATGGAATTTACCGAATTCAGCGATTGGGAAGATTTTCTGATTGTATTCCGGGATGTTCACAAAGACGATAATTTATGGATCGTAATGAGCCGCCACAATGGTATCTCTTTTAATCCCAGCATGAATCGTATCCCGGGTTATCTGAACAAATATTTCCAACAGAATAGTTTTATACTGGTATATCCTCTACAGGCCAATGCCTCTGCCAACAGATACCTGACCTAAAAGGCTCCGGATCAGCTTGTCGGATCAGGAGCCCGAATAGTGAAACTGATCGTTGAAAATAACCCCTGAAAAACTACCGTTTTCATGTCGGTCTGCCGGTACCGGCAGACCGACATGTGCCAAATAAACCGCCATCCCCAAAGTTTTCATATAAGTCGACTTCCCTGCCATGTTAGGACCTGTCAGAAAACATACGTCCCGACGGGGCATATTCTGTCACTGTTTCCGAAGCCCAACGATATAATTCAACAGTTTCCCCAGCATTTTCATATATCCGATTGCGATATGCATTACTTCCTGGTAGGCATGAGCGGTCAACAATTTACCAGATTGAAGCCCGTTTTTCCGGTGCCAGATACATCGGATCTCCTTCCTGTATACCGAAAGCTTCATTCCAGCCGTTTATATGTGGCAGAGCGGCATTCACTCTCCAACGTCCTAAAGAGTGAACATCCATCTGAGTCAACAAACGAATCTGTTCATCGCGGATATTTCCTGCCCATACATTTGCATAAGCCAAATAAAAACGCTGTTCGGGGGTAAAACCCTCTACAATCCCTAGCGGCTGATCCTTCATTGCATGATGAAATGCCTGGAAAGACACTTGCAATCCGCCATGGTCCGCAATATTTTCACCCAAGGTCAACTGTCCGTTGGCATGAAGTCCGGGCAAGACCTCTATCCGATCGAACCAATCGACCAACACTTTAGCTCTCTCTTCAAAATTTTTCGAATCCTCGGCAGTCCACCAATCTTTCAAATTACCGTCTTTATCGTACTGACGCCCCTGATCGTCGAATCCGTGTGTCATCTCATGTCCGATGACCACTCCGATCGCACCATAATTAAAAGCATCGTCAGCATTCATATCGAAGAAAGGATACTGTAAAATACCTGCCGGAAAACAAATTTCATTGGTGGTCGGATTGTAATAGGCATTTACAGTCTGAGGAGTCATCAGCCATTCGGTCTTATCGACAGGCTTGCCGGCTTTCGTCAGCATATAATCGAATTCAAATTCGTTAGACCGTAAAATATTAGCCCAATAGGAATCGTTTTTAATTTCCAAAGCGGCATAATCTCTCCAGCTATCCGGATAGCCGACTTTAACATATATGGCCGCCAATTTTTCCAACGCTTTGTCTTTTGTTTCATCGCTCATCCAAGTCAGTTCCTGAATACGTTCCCCCAAAGCTTTCCGAAGGTTACCTACCAGTTTCACCATCCGTTCTTTGGCAGCAGCAGGAAAATATTTCTCGACATACATCTGTCCGACAGCTTCTCCCATAGCCCCGTCTACAGCAGCGACAGCTCTTTTCCAGCGCGGTTTCATTTCCTTCACACCCGAAAGTACCTTTCCATTAAATTCAAAATGTTCTGCAACAAAATCGTCACTCAAATAGGGAGCGGCTGCATCGATCACTTTCCATTCCAAATAAGCTTGCTGGACTTTCAGGTCGGTATTGTTCAAAATACGAGCCACCTCTTTAACAGGCTCGGGTTGGCCCAAATTCAATTCCGTAATCCCCTGCAACCCCAATGTAGCGAAATAAACCTCCCAATCTATTCCGGGAATTTCTTTTTTTAATTCTTCTACCGACATTTTATGATAATTGGCATGAGGATCCCGCATTTTTACTTTTTCATAGGCAGCTTCGGCCAATCGGGTTTCTATAGCCATAACGTCGGCAGCAGCCTGCCGGGCTTCTTTTTCTTCCCAACCGGCCAACTCGAACATCTTCACGATGTGTTCCTGATACTTGGTACGGATCTCTTTACTGTGCTCATCTTCCTTCAGGTAATAATCCCGATCACCCAGCCCCAGACCTCCCTGATAGGTCTGCACCAGATTCATGCTGCTGTTCATATCGTCCGGACCGATATAAATACCAAAATAAGGTCCAAAACCTTGACGGGTCATTTCAGCCACCAAAGTCACCATTTCCTTCGGAGTTTTTACAGCCTTTATTTTTTCCAATACCGGCTGGATAGGAGTACTTCTGTCTCCATTGAGCTTGACGGTATCCATAGCCATATTATACAAATCACCGATTTTCCGGGCAACACTTCCCGGTTCGGACTTCTTAGCTGCCAGTTCTTCGATCAACCCTTGCATCTGCTTCCGGTTATTCTCAGCCAGCAGATCGAAAGAGCCGAACCGTCCATACTCATCGGTCAAAGGGTGTGCCTGCATCCATCCACCACAGGCGAATTGATAGAAATCCTGATTAGGAGTTACCGATCTATCCAGATTAGCAACATCAATCCCTCCGGTTTGGGTAGCTGCTTTCTTGTCGTTACAAGCGGCTACACTTAAAGCCAGAGCTAAAATTGGAAAATAAAATTTTGTGTTCATTATAAATTCACTATAAATTACTTAAATCCTAACCGATGATCTTCCGTATAACTTTCTTATACCGATCATCCTATTTAAAACGAAACACAAAAATAAAAATTAATACCTCAATCCAATCAGAAAACGACACAAAATATACCCACCGTTCCCCCTAACTGTACCGATCCTCATCGTTCGGCAACCATTCAGCTTACAAACCACTTCCCCCTTTTAGACAAAGGGATCACCGATTTTATACCAACCTGTTTTTCAATTCAGAGGGTAATTCGGGCATAGCACCGTGCCGGGTACACACATAGGCAGAAACCTCTACCGCCAATTGATGGGCTTCGTGTACAGAACGTTCTTTCAGAATAGCCGAACAAAAAGCTGCCGTAAAAGAATCTCCTGCTCCGACGGTATCGGCCACCTTAACTTTAGGAGTCTCTACAAATGAAACTGCACCGGGGCTAAAGACGTAACTTCCGTTGATCCCGCAGGTAAGAATTAACATTTTCAGGTTATATTTTCCAAGCAATATCCAGCATTTATCTTCGAGATCGATCCCCGGATATCCGAACATCCGGCTAATCGTTATCAATTCCTCATCGTTCAATTTCAGAATATTACACCGCTCGAACGATCTACAAAGCACTTCCTGAGAATAAAAACCCTGACGGAGATTGATATCGAAGATCTTATAGGAATTTTCCTCAGGCATCGCATCGAGAAAACGGTTAATTGCCGCACGCGACACTTCGTCACGCTGTGCTAACGATCCGAAACAAATCGCCCGGGATTGGCGTGCCAGCGTTTCTAATCCGGGAGTAAAGGGAATATTGTCCCAGGCCACTTTTTCCTTTATCTCGTAACCCGGAATTCCGTTCTCATCCAGTTGTACCTGTACCGTCCCCGTCGGATAGGGAACCCGTTGAATGAAATATTTCAATTGTTTATCGTCAAAACTTTCCAGGATCTCGTCTCCCAGCCGATCATCCCCGACAGCACTAATAACCCGGCTATCGAACCCGAACTGAGAAGCATGGTAAGCAAAATTAGCCGGAGCTCCGCCTAGTTGTTTACCTTCCGGGAGCATATCCCACAGGACCTCTCCCATTCCGACAATTGTATTATTCATAAATGATAATTATTTATCCAATTTAGATAAAATAAGCGTCAAAGCCCCATCGCCGGTCACATTACAAGCTGTCCCGAAGCTATCCTGCAAAGCAAAAATAGTCAACAACAGAGCGGTTCCGGTTTCGTCAAACCCTAATACGGAAATAACGATGCCCAGAGAAGCAATAACCGTTCCCCCAGGTACTCCCGGAGCTCCGATAGCAAAAACTCCCAGCAGAACGATGAAAAGCACCATCGTAGACATAGCCGGCAAAGCCCCGTAGAGAATCAACGATACCGTCATGACAAAGAACACTTCGGTCAATATAGAACCACATAAATGAATGTTAGCAAACAAAGGAACGGCAAAATCGACCACTTCTCCTTTGAGTACAGGACTTTTTTTGGCAGATTTAAGCGCAACCGGTAAAGTAGCCGCCGATGACATCGTTCCCACTGCTGTCAGATAAGCCGGACCATAATACCGTACCACCTGCCAGGGATTTTTCCCGGAAAACACACCCGCAGACAGATATAAAAAGAACAACCAAATAAAATGCGCGGTCAAAACGATTCCCATTACATTCAGAAAGACCGGCAATTGACGGGTGATAGATCCCTCATAACTCAAGGCACAAAAATTTGCAGCAATAAAAAAAGGCAAAATCGGAATCAGAATCCGATTGATCAGCAGTAATACCATTTTTTGGAAATTGTCCAAAATAGTCTCAAATATCTGAGATTTTGTCCAAACAGTAGCCAAGCCAACCATAATGGCCACCACCAAAGCCGTCATCACACTCATCACCGGAGGAATATCCAGTTTAAAAACCAGTTCCGGAATTTCTTTCAACCCCTCGGTAGCCGGACTAATAGTCAGTAACGGGATCAGCCAATAGCCTAAAAACATGGCCATAAAAGCAGCTCCGACAGACGAAAGATAAGCCAATCCTAATGCCCATCCCAGCATCCGTGAAGCATTCCCTTTCATTTTTGCGATAGAAGAAGATATAAAAGCCAGAATAATCAAGGGTACCATAAAGAAAATAAGCTGTCCCAAAATATATTTCAGGGTGACAACGACATTCATAAACCCTTCCCCTACGACAAAACCTAATAAAATACCGGCAATAACAGCCAACACCAATTTAATAATGGTACTGGATAAAATCTTTTTCAGCATAGCTCAAAATCTAAAATAAATTCAAATATAGGAAACTTTAACGAAAAAACAAGGACAAAGTTTTAGAGAAGAGCCATAATTTCCCTTTCAGTTATTTCACTGCTTTCAAAAGACCCGAATAACTAGAATTACACCTTAATCAGAATCCCGCATTGATTTGAGTAATTGCCTTTCCGATCGCTTCGGAATACATATTCACTAATTCGGCCAAATTCATACAAGTGTAGGCTACGATTACAGTAATGATAATCATTAACAGAATCTGGATCAATAATTGGTTACCTCGCGTTCTCATGACTTTTATTATTAAGAGATGACTAAATTATTTTCTTGTCCTAAAGTTAGAAAATTATTTTCAATTTAACAAGAATTTAACATACAAAATACATTTTTTCAGTAAAAATTTTTCGATTCATCGGTTCCCTGTAAAACGCTTCCGGTTTCTATTCTCTTTTTAAGGTTTTTCACTATCTTTACGCCGGTAAGATATGCCCCGAAGGCAAAATTTATGTTTGCCTCCCGGTGTCTCAATCTTTGACCAACAAATTTAAATGCCATGATTAAACACATCGTACTTTTCAAATTGGAAGAAAGTGAGCATAAAAACGTCCGGTTACAGGAAATCAGGGACCGTCTGGAAGCTTTGGTACAAGTGATTCCTGAATTAAAAGAAATGCAGGTAGGTATCAATGTCAATCCGGAAGAAAAATGGGATTTCAGTCTGGAAGCAGTAGTAGCCGATCTTCACGCTCTGGAGGTATATGCCAACCACCCGGCCCATCAGGAAATCGTCAAAACTTTAATCGCACCGGTCAAAGTGGACAGGGCGTGTGTCGATTACCGGTTCTGATCGATCTTATATCCGGTAATACTTTACCGCGTGTGCTTGCTCAACCACGTAAAAAACAAGAATTATGCAAAAAACAGTATCTCTCCCCTTCATGTTATTGGGGATTTTATTCAATGTATGTTTAGTAGCTTCCAATCTACTGGAAACCAAAGTAATTCAATTGGGTCCCATTACGGCTACTGCAGGGTTGATTGTATTTCCGATTTCTTATATTATCAACGACTGTATCGCTGAGGTTTGGGGATTCAAAAAAGCCAGGCTCATTATCTGGAGTGGTTTCGCCATGAATTTTCTAACCATCGGTTTTGCGCGTCTGGCTATTACTTTGCCTGCAGCACCTTTTTGGGAGGGAGAAGAAAGTTTCAATTTCATATTCGGTCTGGCCCCACGGATAGCTATTGCCAGTCTGTTGGCTTTTCTACTCGGATCGTTTCTCAATGCCTATATCATGAGCAAAATGAAGGTAGCTACCCAGGGGAAATATTTTTCTCTCAGGGCTATTTTATCCACGATTGCCGGGGAGAGTGCCGACTCACTGCTCTTCTTTCCACTCGCTTTCGGAGGACTGATTCCTGTTCAAGCTTTACTGGTTATGATAGCCACACAAGCTCTTTTGAAATCCCTCTATGAAGTGATCATACTTCCGGTCACGATCCGGGTAGTAAAATACATCAAAAAGATCGACCAAACGGATGTCTACGACAAAGATATTTCCTACAATATCATAAAAATCAAGGACCTTTAAAACAGGTCCTTGTATCGGCTATCCTTTTTTCAAAAAACGCAAGCCCGTCGCAACCAGCATATCGATTCCGACCCGTATAGCCCGCTCGTCGGGTGCCATTCCCGGATTATGCAAAGGACACATTTCCTCTGCTTCCGGTGGCCGCACCCCCAAAGTCCAGAAAACACCCGGCAATTCCTGCAAATAAATAGCAAAGTCTTCCCCTAAAGTCAAGGGTTCCGATTCGACGATCTGCCGCACTTGCGGCAAGCCTGCCGCCAGCTTCTTCACTTCCTTTGTCAATACCGGATCATTGACCAACGGAGGTAATCCATTCCAAGGCATATCGGGTACAAAACGACAACCGTATAAATCACAAATAGCCGGAGATTTCTCATCGATCAATTCAAAAATCCGGTGCCTCAACGCATTATCATGTGTACGCACCGTGCCCATCACCTCTACCCGATCCGGTATCACATTATTGGCTGTTCCCCCATGAATAGAAGTAATCGAAAGCACTGCCGGGATGAGAGGATTACGGAACTTAGTAATAATAGTCTGATAAAACTGGATCAGGGCCGTAGCTGCCAAAATAGGATCGGACCCCAGCTGAGGCATGGCCGCATGTGTCCCTTTTCCTTCCACTGCAAAAATAATATTATCGGAAGAAGCAAAAAAGGCTCCCGGACGTATACCGATCTGTCCAACCGGTAATCCGGGAAATACATGCTGACCGAATATGGCTTTCGGTACGGGAGGTTCCAGCAAATGAGGCAATAATAATCTTGCTCCTCCGGGACGTTTTTCTTCACTCGGTTGAAAAACAAGTTTCAGGGTCCCACCCAACTCTGCCTCTTTACTTTTTAAAATAATAGCCGCCCCCAATAACATAGCAGTATGCATATCATGTCCACAAGCGTGCATCAGCCCGGGAGTCTCCGAACAATAAGGTAATCCGGTATCTTCCTGTACCCGCAGCGCATCCATGTCAGCCCGTAAAGCGACACAATCGGCTCCTTCACCCAAAGTGGCTATAATTCCTGTCCCGTAAGTTTTATAAGGTATTTTATATTCCTTCAGTACGTCGATGACAAAAGCTTGCGTCTGAAATTCCTGGGTAGAAACTTCGGGATGCCGGTGCAACCAACGCCGGAATAAAATAGCCTGCTTATAAATTTCTTCTGAATCCATCGGTTTAAATTTATCGGTACGATAAATTTCAGTTTATAAAATCTGTGACAAAAGTATATATAAATTGCAAATTTTTAATTTTAAACATCCAGGTTATTTTTAGGAAACTTCATTTACCAATGTCTTTCCATCGATAAAATCCTGTATATTTTGCAAGGTAGTCTCTGCAATATTGTGCATTGCTTCCCGGGTAAAAAATCCCTGATGTGAGGTAACGATGACATTATTGAACGAGAGTAAACGGGCCAGGACATCATCATCGATAATTTTATCCGATTGATCTTCATAAAAATACCCCTCTTCTTCTTCATAAACATCCAATCCGGCAGCTGCTATTTTTTTACTTTTCAACCCTTCGATCAAGGCATTGGTATGGATCAATTGTCCCCGACTCGTATTTATGATTATCGTGCCTTCTTTCATTTTAGCGATAGACTGTGCGTCAATCATGTTTTTGGTCTGATCAGTCAGGGGAACATGCAAAGAAATCATGTCTGCTTGTGCATACAGACCATCCAATGAAACATAAGAGATCCCGACCTCCCGGGCATATTTTTCATCCGGATAAAGATCATAAGCCACTACTTTCATACCGAACCCCTGCAAAATCCGGATCAGAATCCGTGCAATCTTCCCAGTCCCGATAATTCCGGCTGTTTTCCCATTCATATCGAATCCCATCAGGCCATGTAAAGCGAAATTACCATCCCGGGTACGCCAATAAGCCCGATGAATTTTCCGGTTCAAAGCCAACATCAGTGCAACAGCATGTTCGGCAACTGCATAAGGAGAGTAAGCAGGTACCCGAACCACTTTCAATTTATCTTTAGCAGCAGCCAAATCTACATTATTATATCCGGCAGCCCTTAAAGCGATCAGTTTGACCCCGTAACCGGCCATTTGCTCAATAATTGCGGTATCCGCCGTGTCATGCACAAAAATACAGATCGCATCCATTCCTTGGGTCAAGACCACATTATTCCGGTTCAACTGCCCTTTGTGGTACAGAATCTCAAAACCATATTTTTCATTCACCTCATCAAACGAAGCCCTGTCATAAGGTTTTGTATCAAAAAATGCAATTTTAAAAGCCATATCTCTTCATTTTAAAATTAAAACAACCTCCTGTCATCTATTTATTACATTATTTACGAAAAATAAAAATATCTGTTATCTTTGTCCTTCATTAGTAATCATACCCATTTATGAGTGATACTTATACCCGATCAGTCATTTCATTTTCTTTAAAGATGGGGCATTTTACATCTCTCAAACGTTATCTTAACATTTCTTACATTTCTCAAATCCAATTTTTATCAAATATTCTTAATACCCGGAAATATTTAAAAGAATTAGCACGAATTATGTATAAGGGAAAGAGTGCAAAAATAAATTTATAATAATACGCAATATGAAAATTGAAAAATTGAAAATGACTCGAATGCACAACTTATTCATCATTGCCTTGAGTGCAATGTGTGTCGCATGTGGAGGAAAAAATCAGGGAAGACAACAAACGGTTCCCGAATTTGCAGTAATCACTTTACAGCCCGAAACGGTAAAATTGACCTCTGCTTATCCGGCAACTTTCAAAGGACGCCAGGATGTCGAGATCCGTCCGAATGTAAGTGGTTTTATTACGAAACTATGTGTAGACGAAGGCTCGAGTGTCCAAAAAGGCCAAACCTTATTTGTTATCGATCCTGTTCAATACGAAGAAGCTGTCAACGTAGCAAAAGCTGCTGTAGAAGTAGCTAAAGCCAATGTTGCGACCGCAGAATTGACGGCAAAAAACAAGCGGCAACTCGAACAAAAGAATATTATCAGTAAATTCGATCTTCAGACAGCAGAGAATGCGCTGGCTTCCAGCGAGGCAGCCCTGGCTCAGGCGAAGGCACAGCTGACCAACGCCGAAAAAAATCTCTCCTATACGCAAGTCACAAGTCCCGTCAACGGAGTCATGGGAAAAGTACCTTTCCGGGTCGGTTCCCTGGTCAGTCCGAGTATGACGACTCCGCTCACAACGGTTTCCGATATTTCAGAAATGTATGCTTATTTTTCTATGACTGAAAAACAATTACTCGACCTGATCCGTCAGGACAGCACTTCCAGTAAGATTTTGGAAAAAATGCCTCCGGTATCTTTAACCACCGCAGACGGCCGTCCTTATTCCCAGCAAGGAAAAATCGAGACGATCAGTGAAGTAATCGACCAAACAACCGGATCGGTAAGCGTACGTGCCACCTTCAGCAACCCTCAACGTCTATTGAGAAGCGGAGGCACCGGTTCCGTTATCATCCCTTCCCAACTTCAGAATGTGTTGGTGGTACCTCAAAAAGCCACCTACGAACTTCAGGATAAACGTTTTGTGTTTGTCGTAGATGCCGACTCGAAGGTAAAAAATACTGAAGTCGAAGTATTCAAATTGGATGACGGTAAAAATTTCGTCGTTACTTCGGGATTAAATCCGGGAGACAGAATCGTTATCGAAGGAGTAGGAACGCTCCGGGACGGCACCCAGATCCAACCGATCACTCCTGAGGCTGCAGCTGCCAAAATCAAAGCTGCCACTCAACCTGTGAATAAATAATCTGCTTTAAAGCTTAAGAAAATGAAATTAGATCGATTTATTAACCGTCCGGTACTTTCAACGGTAATTTCCATTGTCGTCGTTATATTGGGTATATTAGGACTTGTATCCTTACCTGTATCGCAGTATCCGGATATCGCCCCTCCAACCATCCGGGTCACCACAACCTATACCGGGGCCAATGCACAGACTATTCTGAACAGTGTTATCGCTCCGCTGGAAGAGCAAATCAACGGTGTGGAGGACATGATGTATATGAGTTCCACAGCGACCAATACCGGAGAAGCCAGCATAGAAGTTTATTTTAAGCAGGGTACCGACCCCGATATGGCTGCAGTAAATGTGCAAAACCGGGTAGCTAAAGCCCAGGGATTCCTTCCCGCCGAAGTCACCCAGGTAGGAGTCATCACCCAAAAACGGCAATCCAGTATGCTGCTAGGTTTTTCTTTCTATAGTTCCGACGATAAATACGATAACGAATTTCTGGAGAACTACATGAACATCAACATTATCCCTGAAATTAAACGTATTCAGGGGGTTGGAGACGCCATGGTGATGGGAACCGACTATTCGATGCGTATCTGGTTGAAACCGGATGTTATGGCCCAATACAAACTGATGCCCAGTGATGTATCGGTTGCTTTAGCAGAACAAAACATCGAAGCTGCTCCGGGACAATTCGGAGAACGGGGTAATCAGTCCTTTCAATATGTCATGAAATACAAGGGGCGTTTACAAACGCAGGAAGAATTTGAAAATATCGTTATCCGGGCTACCTCCGATGGAGAAATTTTGCGTTTGAAAGATATTGCAACAGTCGAATTAGGCCGGTTGACTTATGGTTTCCAGAACAATGTCAACGGACATCCGGGAGTAACCGCAATCATTTTCCAAACGGCAGGATCCAATGCTACGACCATCATCCAGGACATTCAGGAATACCTTAAAAAAGTGGAACCGACCTTACCTCCCGGAGTCAAAGTCGTAGAATTGTTGAATGCCAACGACTTCTTGTTCGCTTCTATCCACGAAGTATTGAAAACCTTGCTCGAAGCATTTGTACTGGTATTTTTAGTGGTATATATCTTCTTGCAGGATTTTCGTTCCACCTTGATCCCGGCCATAGCAATCCCTGTTGCGCTGATCGGTACTTTCTTCGGTCTGTACCTGATCGGTTTCAGTGTCAATCTGCTAACCTTATGTGCCATGGTATTGGCCATTGCCATTGTTGTCGACGATGCCATTGTCGTCGTCGAGGGGGTTCATGCCAAGCTCGACCAAGGGTATAAATCGGCCCGTCTGGCTTCTATCGATGCGATGAGCGAACTGGGGGGAGCCATTGTATCCATCACCCTGGTCATGATGTCTGTATTTATTCCGGTAAGTTTTATGACAGGAACCTCAGGAACTTTCTACCGGCAGTTCGGACTCACGATGGCTATTGCTATCGGCCTATCGGCAATCAATGCCTTAACGTTAAGTCCTGCATTGTGTGCTATATTTTTACATCCCCACGATAAAAACGGAGAGAAGAAAAAGACTTCTCTGATCGAACGTTTCCACATCGCATTCAATGCCGCTTATGATGTTACCCTGAAAAAGTACGAACGAGGAATCACATTCTTTATCCGTCGTAAATTTTTATCATTTGCCATCGTTATAGCGACTATCGTCGTTATGATCTTCCTGATGAACATCACTCCTACCGGATTGGTTCCCAATGAAGATACCGGAACCATTTTCGCCGTAGTCGATATGGCACCGGGTACCGCCCAGGAGAGAACCGAAGCCGTTATGGAACAGGTAGACAGTTTGGTGGCAGCCAATCCGGCAGTGAAGAGCAGGACCCAGGTAACCGGTTACAGCTTCCTCGCAGGACAAGGTAACTCATACGGGACGCTGATCATAAAATTGAAAGACTGGAAAGAACGGGGTAAAGGGGAAGATGCCAATACGGTAATCGGTACCCTATATATGCAGGCTCAATCTCTGATCAAAGATGCCCGAGTATTGTTATTCGCCCCTCCGATGATCCCCGGCTACAGTGTCACCAACGGTTTCGAGTTCAACTTACAGGATAAAACCGGTGGAGATTTGAATACTTTCTATGAAGTTGCTCAGGAATTTCTGGGAAAATTGAAAGAACGGCCTGAAATCGCTACGGCTCAAACGTCTTTCAACCCCACTTTCCCTCAGTATATGATCGATATAGATGCAGCCAAATGTAAGCAGGCCGGTATCAGTCCCAACGATATCCTAACTACTTTGCAAGGCTATTACGGCGGTATATATGCATCCAATTTCAACCGTTTCGGTAAATTATACCGGGTAATGATTCAGGCAGATCCCCGTTATCGGATCAATCCGGAATCTCTGCAAAACGTCAAAATCCGGAACGGAAACGAAATGGCACCGATCAGTCAATTTATGACGCTGACAAAAGTATACGGTCCCGACAACATCAAGCGTTTCAATATGTTTACCTCCATGAGTGTGAACGGTTCGCCGGCTGACGGCTATAGTTCCGGACAGGCGATTAAAGCTATCGAAGAAGTTGCCGCCCAATCCTTGCCAACAGGGTATGGATTCGAATTTTCCGGAATGACCCGGGAAGAACAAAGTAGTAGCGGGAGTACGACAGCGATGATATTCGCACTGTGTTTCGTATTCGTCTATTTGTTGCTGAGTGCACAGTATGAAAGTTATATTCTGCCTCTGGTCGTACTGCTTTCCGTCCCCTCCGGATTGATGGGTAGTTTTATTTTCGCTCAGATCATGGGAGTAGAAAACAACATTTATATGCAAATCGCTTTGATTATGTTGATCGGTCTGTTGGCTAAAAATGCGATATTGATTACTGAATTCGCCTTAGACCGCCGGAAAACCGGTATGAGCATTACCGAAGCAGCCGTATCGGGAGCTTCTGCCCGGTTACGCCCTATCTTAATGACCTCCCTGGCTATGGTCATCGGATTGCTGCCGCTGATGTTCGCTCATGGAGTCGGAGCCAACGGTAACAGCACTTTGGGAACCGGAGCGATCGGTGGTATGTTTATCGGAATGATCTGTCAGATCTTTATTGTTCCGGCTTTGTTTGTTGTTTTCGAACATATCCAGGAAAAAGTCAAACCGCTGGAATGGCATGATACGGATAATACGGATATCGCCTCTGAAATTGAACAATATACGAAATAAGAAATACCATGAAAATACAAACGATTATATATCCTTTATGTATGGCAGCTCTACTGGGCAGCTGCCATATATACAAACCATACAGCCGTCCCGAAGTAGATACGCAAGGCTTGTACAGGGATCCTGTTTCGGTGAACGATACCCTGGTATCCGATACCGTCAATATGGCCAATCTACCCTGGGAGAAGGTTTTCACCGATCCTCAATTACAAGTGTTGATCCGCTTGGGTCTCGAAAGAAATACAGACTTGCAAACCGCTATGTTGCAGGTAAAAGAAGCTCAAGCCAGCCTGATGACTTCGCGTTTATCCTACCTTCCTTCTCTTACCCTTGCCCCCCAAGGCGGAGTGAGTAGTTTCGACCGGATGAAAGGCAGTTGGAGCTGGTCCCTGCCCGTTTCAGCAAGTTGGGAATTGGATCTTTTCGGAAAGATTCTAAATACAAAACGGGCGGCGAAAGCAGCCTTATTACGGAGTGAAGCCTATCGACAAGCTGTGCAAACCCAGGTTGTCGCTGCAATAGCCAATTATTATTACACCTTACTGATGCTCGACAAGCAGTTGCAGATCACAGAAGAAACTGCCGTATTATGGGGAGAAAATGTCGAGACCATGAAAGCGATGAAAGAGGCGGCGATGGTCAATGAAGCAGGAGTTGTACAAAGCGAAGCCAATTATTATATGGTGCTGGCTTCTATCTCCGACCTGAAAAATCAGATCCGGGAAACCGAGAATGCCTTATCCTTACTGTTGCGACAAGCTCCTCAGAAAATCGAACGCGGCAAGCTGGAGGACCAACAACTCCCGACAATACTGCATACCGGCGTCCCGGTACAATTGTTATCCAACCGTCCGGACGTCAAAGCGGCAGAAATGGCATTAGCAGGAACATATTATAATGCCAACGAAGCACGTGCTGCTTTCTATCCGTCGATCTCCATCAGCGGGACTTATGGATGGACCAATCAAGCCGGGAACACGATCATCAATCCCGGAAAAATGATTGCCTCGGCTATCGGTTCACTGACCCAACCTTTATTTTACCGGGGAGCGAATATTGCCCGCTTAAAGATTGCCAAAGCCCAGCAAGCAGAGGCGATGTTAAGTTTCGAACAAGCGATATTGAATGCAGGCGCCGATGTCAGCGATGCACTGAGTCTGTATCAATCGGCTGAAGATAAACGGATACAACGGGTGAAACAAATAAATTCATTGGAAAAATCGGTGGAGTATACACAGGAATTACTAACTTTAGGTACCTCTAATACGAATTACCTGGAAGTACTGACAGCACAACAATCGCTGTTAAACGCTCAGTTGTCCGGAATTTCCGATGAGTTCCAGCGTTTGCAGGCCGTAGTAAACCTATACCATGCATTGGGTGGAGGCACTAAATAACGACACTAACCTTAAAAACAAAAAATATGATCAGTCCTTTAGCGTATGTAGATAAAGAAGCCCGGATCGGAGCGAATGTTACCATTCATCCTTTTGCCTATATCGACAAGAATGTCGAAATCGGAGACAATTGTACGATCATGCCTTATGCCAGTATTCTCAGTGGCACCCGTATGGGAACGGATAATATCATCTATCAGGGTGCCATCATCGGTGCTACTCCTCAGGATTTTAAATTCAAGGGTGAGGATACCCTCCTGAAAATCGGTAATCACAATACCATACGGGAGAAAGTGATCCTTAACCGGGGCACGAACACAACCGATTGTACGATAATCGGAGACGGTAACTTTCTGCTGGAAGGCGTACATCTGGCACACGACACCCATTTAGGCAGCCATTGTGTATTGGGAAACGGTGCCAAAACAGCAGGAAACTGTATTATCGACGACAAGGCGATTTTAGGTAGTGAAGTGATCGTCAAACACGGTTGCCGTATCGGAAGCTGGGCACTATTGCGTGACGGCTGCCGCGCCAACAAAGATGTTCCGCCTTATATCGTGGCGGCCCACAATCCGATCAGTTACTATGGAATCAATGCTTTGATCCTGGCTAAAGAAGGCCATCTCACCGAAAATGTGATCGATAATATAGCTAAATGTTACCGGCAAATTTATCAATGCGGTACCAGTCTGGAAAATGCCCTGCGAAGAATCAAAGATATTATTCCTCTTAGTCCGGAAATCACTTACCTGGTAGATTTTATCGAACAATCTAAAAAGGGGATTATCGGAACGACAATGTAAATTTAAAAATTCAACGGTTACAAGAGTGACAACGATCAGACTGACCAAGGCCAACTCTTGCAACCGTTGATACTTCTTCCTTATCTGATCTGAATACGTTCATTTTCCAGACTGCCGATAATAGCGAGTGATCCGACATGTATAACCTCTCCCCTCCAAAGTTCCCTTCTTTTTGAAAAGCTTTTTCGATAATCACATCCCCCAGGAAGGCATTTACCATTTTGTAGTATTCATACAAATCAGTTTACCGCACTGTTTCCCGAATCTCCTCTCCCGGTCCTGCTGCATATCTGTAGATCGTTTTCATAATTCGGTACTCTTTATCTATCACCTTTTTTCCGACATCTCGTCCAAGTAAAAAAAACAGGAAGGCGATCGAACCTTCCTGTTATAAATCGATATAATCTTCGTCGTTTATGAACACGATCTTACTACATTCAGCTTATGCCTTCACTTTTTCCTCTATCCATTTCCGGGCATTGACAAAAGCCTCGATCCACGGACTCACTTCATCCTCACTGCGTCCTTCAGCATAATATGCCCAATTCCATGGATAGATAGACCGTTCCAAGTGAGGCATCATCGCCAGGTGACGGCCATCTTTACTACAGATCGCCGCTGTAGCGAACGGTGAACCGTTCGGATTACCCGGATAGGCATCGTAACTGTATTTGATCGGAATATGGTATTCACTCTCGACATAAGGCAAACTGAATTTACCTTCTCCATGAGCGATCCAGATACCTAACCGACTACCTGCCAAAGACTTTAACATTACAGAATGATTCGGCTGAATCGTTACATTGACAAAACCGGATTCAAACTTATGGGAGTCATTATGCAACATCTTAGGCATTTCAGCATGCTCGGGATAAATAAGTCCCAGTTCAACAGCCAACTGGCATCCGTTACAAATACCCAAACTCAAGGTGTCTTCGCGTTTATAGAAATTCTCCAAAGCCTGTCGTGCTTTTTCATTGAATTTGAAAGCGCCGGCCCACCCCTTGGCAGAACCCAACACGTCAGAATTCGAGAATCCTCCGACAAAGACAATCATATTTACCTCTTCGAGAGTTTCACGTCCGCTGATCAAATCGGTCATGTGTACATCCTTCACGTCAAAACCGGCCAAATGCAAAGCCCAGGCCGTTTCTCGCTCACACTGGCACCCTTTCTCCCGGATCACAGCAGCCCGGATACCCGATTTAGCAGTACGGTTCAACTGCAAGCCCCAATCAGCCAATTTGCCGGTAAAACCTTGTGGGAATTTATATTTCAACTCATTGTGTTTATAGCTCTTGTATCTCTCCAATGCCTTCTCTTCTCCACTCTGACGCCGGTCGAGTAAATAAGAAGTCTTAAACCAAAGATCACGTAAAGAAGGGATATCCAACGACCAGCTATCCGCATCCTTCTTGATGTTCAGTAATCCGGCCTTACCCGGCTTTCCTAAGAAAGCGTAAGCAACACCGGCTTTATCCATCAGAGCGGAAACCTTTTTAGCATCCTTATCCGCTATCTGAATCAGTACGCCGGGATTTTCAGCGAATAAGATCTTAATCATATCTTTTTCAGCCAGGAATGAAAAATCGATATCCAAACCCAAACGATTATCTGCAAAACACATTTCGAGCAGTGCCGTTACCATACCTCCGGCAGAAATATCATGTCCGGCCAAAACGATACCTTCATCCACCAATTGCTGAATAGCTGTAAATGCACGGGCAAAATACTCGCTATCCCTAACGTCGGGCACTTCTTTGCCCACTTTATTCAGAATCTGGGCAAAGCTGGAACCACCCAATTTCAATTTATCGAATGAGAAATCGACATAGACGATCTCGGTAGCCGGATCATTTTTCAATACAGGAATGACAATTTTACGGAAATCGGTTACTTCGCCGACAGTAGAAATGATAACCGTTCCCGGAGCATACACTTTTTTGTCCCCATATTTCTGGGTCATAGAAAGTGAGTCTTTCCCGGTAGGAATGTTCACTCCCAACTCGATAGCAAAGTCGCTGGCAGCCTGTACCGCCTGATACAACCGGGCATCTTCTCCTTCATTGCGGCAGGGCCACATCCAGTTGGCAGAAAGTGAGATTCCTTTCAATCCCTGTTCGATCGGCGCCCATACCAGATTAGTCAGCGCTTCGGCAATAGCCAAACGTGAACCCGCAGGAGCATCGGCCATGGCAGCTACAGGAGCATGTCCGATGGAGGTTGCTATCCCACGGTGTCCGCTATAATCCAAAGAGACGGCAGCAACATCGCTCAAAGGCAAATGCAAAGGACCGACACACTGCTGACGCACGATACGGCCCGATACTGAACGGTCTACCTTATTCGTCAACCAATCCTTAGAAGCAACCGCCTCTATTTGTAACACTTGCTCCAAATATTCTTCCAATTTATCGGCGGAGTATTCCAGATCGGCATATTTTTCTTTAACGGTCTTATCCTCCATAATCGTCTTAGGAGGATTACCGAACATATCTTTCAGTTCCAGATCGATCGGAGTCTCATGAGTTTTTGCATTCTCAAAAGTAAACTTCATATCTCCGGTGGTTTCACCGATGACGTACATCGGAGCCCGTTCACGGTCTGCGATACGTTTCAGTTCGGCCACATCCTTCTCCTTCATCACCAATCCCATCCGTTCCTGTGATTCATTCCCCACGATTTCTTTTGCAGATAAGGTCGGATCGCCGACAGGAAGATTTTCCATATGTATTTTACCTCCGGTTTCTTCCACCAACTCGGATAAACAATTCAAATGTCCTCCGGCACCGTGATCGTGGATAGAAACAATCGGATTCACTTCGCTCTCGGCCATTGCCCGGATCGCATTACAAACCCGTTTCTGCATTTCAGGATTAGACCGTTGTACCGCGTTCAACTCGATAGCCCCGGCATAAACCCCGGTATCGACAGAAGAAACGGCACCACCTCCCATACCGATCCGATAATTGTCACCTCCCAACAACACCACTTTATCTCCTACTCCAGGTGTTTTCTTCATGGCTTGCTGACGATTACCGAAGCCCACACCACCGGCCTGCATAATCACTTTATCATACCCATAGGTACGTCCGTCTTCTTCATGTTCGAAAGTCAATAAGGAGCCACAGATCAACGGCTGACCGAACTTATTTCCAAAATCAGAAGCACCATTGGAAGCTTTGATCAAAATATCCTCCGGAGTCTGGTAAAGCCATTTTCTGGGATCGATATGCTGTTCCCAAATCCGGGAAGCATCCAAACGGGGATAAGAGGTCATATACACAGCTGTACCGGCCAACGGAAGGGCTGCTTGTCCTCCGGCAATACGGTCACGAATTTCTCCACCGCTACCTGTTGCCGCTCCATTGAAGGGCTCTACGGTTGTCGGGAAATTGTGCGTTTCGGCTTTCAGCGAAATGACCGTATCTATTTCTCTCGTCTCATAAACATCCGGCTTATCATGGGTATGCGGAGCGAATTGCACCGCCTGCGGCCCATCGATAAACGCACAATTGTCTTTATAAGCGGAAACAATCCGATTCGGATTTTCCTGAGAAGTTTTCTTAATCAGTTTAAAGAGTGTACTTTCTTTCTCTTCTCCGTCGATAATAAAGGTACCGTTAAAAATTTTATGACGGCAGTGTTCCGAATTGACCTGCGAAAAACCGAATACTTCGGAATCGGTCAATTTCCGTCCTAATTTTTCAGCCAATCCTTCCAGATAAGCAATTTCATCGGGATTCAAAGCCAATCCTTCCTTCACATTATAGGCACGAATATCATCGATGTAAATGATCGGATCCGGTTGTTTATCGATTGTAAAGATATGTTGGTCCAAACCTTTATAAAATGCCTGCAACATCGGGTCGTAAGGTATATTGTCACAAGCCGTCTGTGTAAATTCCTCTATCCGGAGAATCCCCCCGATCCCCATATTCTGCGTAATCTCGACTGCATTCGTACTCCACGGCGTAATCATTTCCCTGCGAGGACCGATAAAATAACCTTTCAGGGCATCACCTTGTATTTTGTGCGCACCACTGAACAACCATTCTAATTTACTGACATCAAGAGAATTTTCAGACGTCTGATACTGTACGGCATATACCGTGGCGTCTTTCTGATAGAAAACTATAGTCATGCTTTAATATAATAATTTATTTTCACGTGATCAAAAGCACACAAAGATAACTATTTCTTATTGAAATACCATAACCGGGAAATAAAGAATAGACAGGAAAAATTAAAATAACGATTCCCGAAACGGGACGGAACGGCCGGACCAGATAATATCCGGCAAATACTGCAAATATAAAAAAATTTGATACCTTTGCCAGGCATGCAGAAAATACTATGAATTCATTACTACAGACGGCTATAACAGCAGCATTGCAAGCTGGTAAGGCTATATTAGACATATACGACGATCCGGCTTCGGATTTCGAAATCGAACACAAAGCGGATCATTCTCCGCTGACTATTGCCGACCGGGTATCCAACGAGATTATCCTGAAACAGTTGAAAAATACGCCTTATCCGGTTATCAGCGAAGAAAACAAGGCCACAGCCTATGCTATTCGTAAACAATGGCAAACGGTATGGATCGTCGACCCTTTGGACGGTACAAAAGAATTTATCAAACGGAACGGCGAGTTCACTGTCAATATAGCTCTCGTTTACGGCGGACGTCCTGCCTTAGGGGTAATTTATATTCCGGTAAAAAAAATCCTGTACTACGGAACGATCCGAAACGGAGCTTATCGGGCCGATCATCCGGAATATTCCCCGGATATGGATTTCGACGCACTGGAAAATCAAGCCCGGCGTCTGCCTCTGGACCGCGAAGATCCGGTTTATACCGTTGTGGCTTCAAGATCGCACATGAGTTCCGATACAGAGAATTTTATCGATGAATTAAAAAAAGAACACGGAGAAGTCAAACTGACTTCTATCGGTAGTTCGATTAAAATATGCCTGGTAGCAGAAGGAACTGCTGACATTTACCCCCGTTTTGCTCCGACCATGGAATGGGATACCGCTGCAGGTCATGCTATCGCAAAGGCTGCCGGGAAAGAATTATATCACCAGGATGGGTGCACTCCCTTGGCCTACAACAAAGAAGATTTATTAAATCCCTGGTTTATTGTAAAATAAAACAAACAGGAAATATGAAATACTGAAATTGTGGTGTAAATCAGTAACTAAGTTTATATGGCAGAAAATATTTATCCGATTTTTGAAAAAATGTTACAGCGGAAAGACCGCGAAGCTTTATTGAAACAAAAAGGCATTATGATCTGGTTTACCGGATTGTCCGGTTCCGGTAAAAGCACATTAGCCATTGCCCTGGAAAGGGAATTATATAAACAAGGTATACTCTGCCGTATCCTGGATGGAGACAATATCCGCAGTGGCATCAATAATAACCTGGGTTTTTCGGAAGCCGACCGAACGGAAAATATTCGTCGCATAGCAGAAGTTTCCAAATTATTCGTCGATTGCGGTATCGTGACCATCGCTGCTTTTATCAGTCCTACCCATGCTATCCGCCGGATGGCTTCTGAAATTATCGGTGAGGATGATTTTCTGGAAGTATATGTCAGTACGCCCATCGAAGAATGTGAGCGACGAGATGTCAAAGGTTTGTATGCCAAGGCCCGTCGGGGTGAAATCAAGGAATTCACCGGTATTTCATCGCCTTTCGAAGCCCCGGAACATCCGTTTATTTCGATCGACACCTCACGGCAATCCTTAGCCGATTCGGTGAAAATTTTATTGGAAGCCGTTTCTCCGAAAATAACCGGAAATGAATTTCGGTAAAAATACTGATGCTTTTGAATCAGGATACGACTATTTTTGCAAAATGAATAAACTTTGCCAACGGCTGGAGTAAATCCGCCTATTAGCATTAGCACATAAAACAATGTCAGAATATAAATTAAGTCATTTGAAAGAACTGGAAGCCGAGTCTATCCATATTATCCGTGAGGTTGTCGCTGAGTTTGAAAATCCGGTTATGCTCTATTCTATCGGTAAAGACTCTTCCGTCATGGTCCGTTTAGCTGAAAAAGCTTTTTATCCGGGGAAAGTACCTTTCCCCTTGATGCATATCGATTCGAAGTGGAAATTCAAAGAAATGATCGAATTTCGCGATAAATATGCCCGGGAAAACAACTGGGACCTGATCGTCGAATCCAATATGAAAGGTTTCCAGGAAGGGGTAGGTCCTTTCACACACGGTAGTAAAGTACACACCGATCTGATGAAGACCCAGGCTTTATTGCAGGCGCTCAGTAAATACAAGTTCGATGCCGCTTTCGGTGGTGCACGCCGCGATGAAGAGAAATCACGGGCCAAAGAACGTATTTATTCCTTCCGGGATAAATTTCATCAATGGGATCCTAAAAACCAGCGTCCTGAATTATGGAATTTATACAATGCCCGGGTTCATAAAGGCGAATCGATCCGGGTATTCCCGCTGTCTAATTGGACGGAATTGGATATCTGGCAATACATCCGCATGGAAAATATTCCTATCGTACCTTTGTATTTTGCCAAAGAACGTCCCATCGTCGAAATCGACGGTAACCTGATCATGCCCGACGACGAACGCTTACCGGAACAATACCGGGATAAGATCCGGATGCGGAAAGTACGTTTCCGTACCTTAGGATGCTGGCCATTGACCGGAGCTGTCGAATCGGAAGCCGACACGATTGAAAAAATCGTAGAAGAAATGATGACCACCACCAAATCCGAACGGACCACCCGGGTAATCGATTTCGACCAGGATGCCAGTATGGAACAAAAGAAAAGAGAGGGATACTTTTAAGGCGAAAAGCGATAAAGATTAAAATCATGGAGAAACTAAATATAAAAGAGTTCCTGGATCAGGACGAAAAGAAAGATCTGTTGAGATTATTGACAGCCGGATCGGTAGATGATGGCAAATCGACCCTGATCGGTCGTTTGCTTTTCGATAGTAAAAAATTATACGAAGATCAGCTGGATGCCCTCGAAAGAGATACCAAACGTTACGGTAATGCAGGAGACGATATCGATTATGCCCTCCTACTCGACGGCCTGAAGGCTGAACGTGAACAAGGTATAACGATAGACGTGGCTTACCGTTATTTTTCTACGAACAAGCGGAAATTCATCATTGCCGACACTCCGGGACACGAACAGTATACCCGTAACATGATTACAGGAGGTTCGACGGCCAATCTGGCCATCATTCTGGTAGACGCCCGCTCAGGCGTTATCACCCAAACACGCCGGCATACTTATTTAGTTTCCTTGCTGGGAATCAAACATGTTGTTCTGGCTGTGAATAAAATGGACCTCGTTGGATACGACCGACAGGTATTCGACCGGATCGTAACGGAATACCGTCAGTTTGCAGAACCCCTGGGAATACCCGACATTACCTGTATCCCACTCTCGGCATTAAAAGGAGATAATGTCGTAGAAGCATCGGAGAATATGTCGTGGTATACCGGAAAACCATTACTGGAATATCTGGAAACGGTACATATAGGAAGCGATAAAAACTTTGCAGATCTCCGTTATCCCGTACAATATGTCATGCGTCCCAACCTCGACTTCCGGGGATTCAGCAGTACGGTTGCTTCAGGTATCATTCGTAAAGGAGATGAAGTGGTCGCACTGCCTTCTATGAAGCGTTCACGGGTCAAATCGATCGTCACTTACGACGGAGAACTGGATTTCGCTTTTCCGCCGCAGGCCATAACGGTGACCCTCGAAGACGAAATCGATATCTCCCGGGGAGAAATGCTCGTACATCCGGACAATCTCCCGATTATTTCCCGTAATTTCGAAGCCATGCTGGTATGGATGGATGAGAAGAAAATGGATCCGGAAGAACAATTCTTTATTAAACATACTACGAATCTGACCCGGGCCAAGATCGATAAAATCCGGTATAAAGTAAATGTGAATACTTTAGAACAATCTGCCGCAGACGCCTTGGAATTGAATGAAATTGCACGTGTCATTTTCACGACAGGTAAACCTTTATTTTTCGATCCTTATCCCCAAAATAAAAACACAGGCGCTTTTATTCTGATCGATCCGATTACCAACAATACCTGTGCTGTCGGTATGATTATCGATAAAGTCGAAAGGAAAGACATGCAGGAATTGGAAATTCCGGAAATCAATCTTTCGAAACTGGGCATCGGCAGCGAACACTTTACAGCCATCGAAAAAGTGGCCAAGGAACTCGACCGTCAAGGGATTACGGTGAAAATAATTCAATAAATAAATCAGTTAGGCGATATAAAAGAGCATATATTTTATCGAAATGGGTGTACTAGAATTTCAAAAACTTCCGGTAAATACTTTGGTGGGTGCAGACTGGAAAACTTTTAAAGGAATCACACAAAGACAAACGATCGGGAAAGGATATAAAACGAAATATCAATTGACCAAAGCCATCTGTCGGTTATTGAGTTGCCTGAAACCGATACAGGACCGGAGATACGACAAACGCCTGAAAAATCAGGCGATCAACATGGAGCCGGTTTTTATTTTAGGGCACTGGCGTAGTGGTACCACCTTTGTACACAATGTATTGGCTCATGATAAACATTTCGGTTATACGACGACCTATCAAACTGTTTTTCCCCATATGATGATGTGGGGACAGCCGATGTTTAAGAAAACGATGGCTTGGTTAATGCCGGACAAACGCCCTACCGATAACATGGAGCTCAACGTCGACTTGCCTCAGGAGGAAGAGTTTGCCTTATCCAATATGATGCCTTGCTCCTATTATGATTTCTGGTTTTTGCCTCAGAATATGCTGGAATATTGTGATCGGTTTCTGACCATGAAAACAGCTACTCCCGAAGAACACCGGATGTTCAGGGAGACATTTTTGAAACTGATCAAAATCTCTCTCTGGAATACCCAGGGTAGCCAATTTCTCAGTAAAAATCCCCCGCATACCGGCAAGGTGAAAGAAATCCTGGAAATGTTCCCCAATGCCAAATTTATCTATTTGATGCGGAATCCTTATACGGTATTCGAATCTACCCGGAGTTTTTTCACGAATACCATTATCCCTTTGCAATTGCAGAAAATTTCTCCGGAGGAGCTGGAAAAAAACATCCTCGAAGTATATACCCGTTTGTATCGGAAATATGAAGAAGATAAAAAGCTGATCCCGGCAGGTAATCTGATCGAAATAAAATTCGAAGATTTCGAGGCGGATGCTCTGGCGATGACCGAAAAGATTTACCGGACACTTGCCATTCCGGGTTTTGAAGCCGCCAAAGCAGACATTGCGGCTTATTTAGACAAGAAAAAAGGCTACAAGAAAAACGCTTATAAATACGAAACCCGAACCGTCGAATTAGTCGAAAAACATTGGGATTATGCCTTGAAACAATGGGACTATAAACTGGAATAAAAAGAAAGGTTGTCCATTAAAGTACTTGACTTTATGGACAACCATTTATTTACCAGTTAAAAGATAACCCGACTTTAATCCCGAGATCCTGAAGCGTGGGTAAGCCACTGGCTTTTACACTGTAGCGGTATTGTGCCCCCACATTCAATCCGACCGATTCGGAGAAAGGTACCACTACTCCGACTTCAGGGGCAAAAGCGAACTGCCAGCCTTTTTCTTTAGCCAGCAGGTCTCCCACTTCCAGCCGCATTTCAGCCCAGTTGGTTCCGATACCGATACCGGCATATGGTAGCAGGACAGCATCTCCATCCGTAAAAAAATAACGGACACTGGCCATCAGGGGTACAACGTTCAGGTATCTGAACTGGTCCCCGGAGATGGTCACTTTCTCCCCGTTCATGGTAAAATGACCGGTTGCATAATCCAGATGCTTATACAAAGTATTCCATCCCAGGCTGGCACCGACCGCCAGACGCTCGCTCAGGAAATAGTGATAATCCATGGAAAACCCACGAAAACTCATTTTAGAGATAAAATCATGCTGATCGCCCAAAGGTAAGGACATCTGATAATTTAGATTCAGCATCTGAGCCTGTGCCCGGCTTCCAACACCCAGGCCGAACACAACCAATAGTATCATTATAATCTTTTTCATCGCTTTCTTTATTTAGTCGTTTTCAGATAAGGGGATTGAATAAAACACTGGTTGATATTTTTCTCCAGGCGTTCGGCAAGATAGTTCTGATTTCCGGCCAGGATACCATCGACCATCCCTGTCCACAATACCGGTACCCGTTTGGTTTCTTTATCGGCCTTTTTCGCATCCAGCATATCGATAACCACCGTACCTTTGTCATAAGCATAATAATATCCTCCGCTATACCAGGGATACCAAGGATACCAACCACCCCAGACTCCTCCCCAGCCGAACCAATCCCAACCGGGATACCAGCCCCAATAGTTTCCCCAGGAATTGTAGCTGAAAGTCGGAGTTGCAAAAGCAGTTACCGTTACGACAAAATCAGGCGTCTGAGCTTCAGCTTCCTCGTCTGTCAGCAGCTGGTAATTATACGCTTCGAAATTTTGCTTTACCAGAGAAAGTATCTCCTCCTTCAATTCGTTAGCCAATCCCGTCGCATTAGAATCTCCCTGTACATACACGACAGAATCCGGAATAACGAATGTTTTTAAAGTAGAAAAATCCGCTTCTTCATCATAATGAGTCAAAGCAATGTCCTTTTCATGGACATAATCCGGTCCTTCCGGATAACAAGAGGCCATGCACAGCACCACGAGGACGCATACCCCGAAAATAAATAATCTTTTCATACTTAAATTGTTTTTAATGGAACACTAATTTTTATTTTCCCGTAAAAAAATTATCAACTTTTATGCCATGTTTTTTTAATGGATGTAAAAAGAAATCATATTGTGCAAATCACTCCTCAGACAATCATATTCGTCACCCGGTTGACCGTTACCAGTGTTCCGTATTCGTCCCGTATTTCGACCTGAACGACGTGGGTACGTTTCCCCTGATGGATAAAAGTACCCTTAGCGACGACATATCCTCCTTGTGCCTGTTTCATATGGTTTCCATTCACCTCGATACCGAATACGTGGAAACGGTTTTCGGGCGGAACCGACATAGAACTCAAAGCTCCTCCGACCGTCTCGGCCAAAGCCATATTAGCACCACCGTGTAAAGCTCCGTCCGGACGACAGGTACGCCGGTCGATAGGCATCCTGGCTTCCAGCCATCCTTCCCCGGCCGCAGTAAATACCATACCCAAATTGTCAACCAGCGTATCCCGGCACAGCTCATTCAATTGTTTTAAAACCTCTTCCATAAAAACACCGAATTATTTTTTTCATGATTCATATTCCTTTTTCCGTTTCGGATTCATCGGAAACCATCCCTTCTTTACCCTTCCTTTTTGTTCGAAGATCTCCAGGATCGTCCAAAAAGAAGAAAAGGCGAAAACCCCCAATAAAGACGACCACAAGACTTGCCGGACATACAAAGCAGCAATGATACCTAAAATACCGAAAATCAAGAACATCCACCAACAACGCGTTCCGAAATAATATTCACATTTGATCACTACCGGATGAAACAAGCCTATGATTAAAAAAGTACTGATTCCGATCACAAGTCCGGTTAAATTATAAGAATCGATAAACTCCATCATGACAGATTAAATAAGTTTTAAAATGGTTTTTCATTCATCTTCCAAAGATAAAGCTTTCTCATCAAAAACAGTTCTTCTTCGGACATAGAAACCTTCTTTTTCTTCTTTTTCCGGGTCCATATTATTTTTCGTATTGTACTGGCTTGCAATTTATTTCAGTAGCCGTAACATTTGTTCTATTTCTATGGCTAAAACAGAATCACATTATTGAATAAAAAATATCGGAATTCAGCAAAAAATCGCTACTTTTGTAATATAGCATTAAAATCCCAAGATATCATGACATCGCTAAAAGAAGGAGATAAAGCGCCTTTTTTCAAAGGCATAAACCAGGATGGTAAAGAAATCACCTCAGAAGATTTCAAAGGTAAAAAATTAGTCCTTTATTTTTATCCGAAGGATAACACTTCCGGATGTACGGCCGAAGCTTGCAGCCTGAACGACAATTATGACACGCTGACTGCACAAGGATATGAAGTGGTCGGGATTAGCCCGGACTCCGCCGGTTCACACCAAAAGTTCATCGCCAAATACAATTTAGCTTTCAATCTGATAGCCGATACGGATAAAAAAATCTTAGAAGACTATGGAGTATGGGCTGAAAAATCCATGTACGGACGAAAATATATGGGCGTCCTTCGGACCACTTTTATCATCGATGAGCAAGGAATCATCGAAAGAGTCATCACTAAGGTAAATACCAAAAATGCAGCAGAACAGATATTAAAGAAATGAATCAAAATTCAACTCAGAAACTTAGAAACTCAGAAACTTAGTAACTAAACAAATATTATGGCATTAAAAGAAACGAATCTTGAAAAACTGAAAGCGCTCCAACTGACTCTCGACAAGATTGAAAAAAACTTCGGAAAAGGAAGTATCATGAAGCTTGGCGACAATCAGGTAGAGAACATTCCGGTAATTCCTTCGGGTTCCATTGCACTCGATAAAGCATTAGGTGTTGGTGGATATCCCAAAGGCCGGGTCATCGAAATTTACGGACCGGAATCTTCCGGTAAAACGACATTAGCTATTCATGCTATTGCCGAAGCCCAAAAACAGGGAGGTATAGCGGCAATCATCGATGCCGAACATGCTTTCGACCGTTCTTATGCGGAGAAATTAGGTGTAGACGTCGAAAATTTGTTTATTTCACAGCCGGATAACGGTGAACAAGCCCTGGAAATTGCAGATCAGCTGATCCGCTCGGCAGCCATAGATATCATCGTGATCGACTCTGTCGCTGCTCTGACCCCTAAAGCCGAGATAGAAGGTAACATGGGAGACAGTGTCATGGGCTTACAGGCCCGCCTGATGTCACAGGCATTACGCAAACTGACCAGCACGATCAGTAAAACCAATACTTGTTGTATTTTTATCAACCAGTTGCGGGATAAGATCGGAGTGATGTTCGGAAATCCCGAAACCACGACCGGTGGAAATGCCCTGAAATTCTATTCTTCCGTACGTTTGGATATTCGTAAAATCGGCCCGATCAAAGACGGCGAAGAAATTCTGGGCAACCATACCCGGGTGAAAGTCGTGAAAAACAAAGTTGCGCCTCCATTCCGGAAAGCAGAATTCGACATCATGTACGGTGAAGGCATCTCTCTCTCCGGAGAAATTGTCGATCTGGGGGTAGAGTGTAACGTAATCAAAAAAAGCGGTAGCTGGTTCTCGTATGGTGAAAACAAACTGGGCCAAGGACGGGAAACGGTGAAACAATTGATCATGGACAATCCGGAACTGGCTGAAGAGCTGAAACAAAAAATTGTCGCCACCTTCAATGGCAAAACAGATGAACCGGAATTAGCGGAATCTGCAAATGAAGAGACAGACAATTAAGCGTGTGTGCCGGTCGGATTACTAAAGTTATAGAAGTTACAAGGGTTACAGAGGTTACAAGAGTTATGAAAACGAATGACCGCTGTAGCCCTGAAAAAAGGGCGCGTAGGGTGTGCAATGACTTTATAAACAAAATCAAGATCGGTCCTTGTATATTTCATTATTTATAACTATGAAAAAATCGATCATTCCATCACTTATTTTATTGTCTTGTATGGCTTGTCATGTACCAAACGACAATTCTCAAAATCAAAAAGGGTATACTCCCCCCGCAATAAAACTTTCCTCCGACGTCATGACTCCTGAAGTACTTTGGTCTTTCGGAAGAATCGGAAACGTTAGCGTATCGCCGGACGGTAGTAAAGCCGTATACGATATTACTTATTTCAATAAAGAAGAAGACCGGGGGTATAGCGATTTATACCTGATGAATCTGCCGGAGGGCCAAACCACCCGTCTCACCGATACCGACTACAACGAATCGGACGCGGGATGGACACCGGATGGTAAATTCATTACTTACCTGGCCAAAGGGCAGCTTTGGGAAATGAATCCCGACGGCAGTAATCCCCGCCAGGTAACCGATATACCGGACGGAATCAACGGATACGTCTATGCACCCGATATGTCTAAGATCGTTTATCTGAAAGATGTACAGCTCGAACCCACGGTACAGGACCTGTATCCTGATCTTCCCAAAGCGAAAGCCCGCATCGTCGACGATCAATTTTACCGCCATTGGAACGATTGGGTAGATGCTTACACCCATCTTTTTATAGCCGATTACGTGCCGGCACAACCGATTACTACCGGAAAAGACATCATGGAAGGTGAACGTTGGGAATCTCCGGTACGTCCCTGGGGAGGTGTAGAACAATTGGCCTGGACGAAAGACGGGAAAAAACTAATTTATACCTGTCGCAAAAAGATCGGTATCGACTATGCCGAATCTACGAATACCGATCTGTATGCCTATAATACGGAGAACGGGGAAACTGTCAACCTGACTGAAGGCATGATGGGATATGACAAGAATCCGGTCATCTCTCCCAATGGCCGGTACATGGCTTGGGAAAGTATGGAACGGGAAGGCTATGAAGCGGATAAAATCCGTCTCTATGTCATGGATCTGACCACCGGAGAAAAAAATGATTTCAGCGAAGGTTTCGACCAGAACGCAGAAGGCCTGAAATGGGGAGACGATAATACCATCTGGTTTATCTCCGACTGGCATGCTACCGATGAAATTTATTCTCTGGATATTCCGACCGGAAGAATCACCAAACATACCGATGGAGTTCACAATTATACTTCCGTGATTCCGACCGGAAAAATGTTACTTGCCACCAAAGTGTCTATGAGTAAACCGGCCGAAATCTACAAAGTGGATCCGGCTACAGGCAAAGACGAGGAATTATCATTTGTCAATAAACCTATTCTGGACCAATTGACTATGGGAAAAGTAGAAAAACGGTGGATCAAAACAACGGATAATAAAGACATGTTGGTATGGATGATATATCCTCCGCATTTCGATCCTAATCAGAAATATCCGGCCATCCTGTATTGTGAAGGCGGTCCTCAGAGTACAGTCAGTCAATTCTGGAGTTATCGCTGGAACTTCCAGCAGATGGCTGCGAACGGTTATATTATTGTAGCTCCCAACCGTCGTGGTCTGCCGGGATTCGGCCAGGAATGGCTGGAACAAATCAGCGGGGATTATTCCGGTCAGAACATCAAGGATTACCTTTCCGCTATCGACGAAGCTAAAAAAGAACCTTATATCGATGAAAACCGGCTCGGATGTGTAGGGGCCTCTTACGGGGGATATTCGGTATATTATTTAGCCGGCCATCACGATAAACGTTTCAAAGCATTTATTGCACACTGTGGGATTTTCGACTTAAAGATGCAATACAATACGACCGAGGAAATGTGGTTCGCCAACTGGGATATGGGTGGTGCTCCCTGGGAAAAGGATAACAAAACAGCTCAGCGTACCTTCGCCAATTCGCCGGATTTGTTCGTCGGTAATTGGGATACTCCTATTTTAGTCATCCATGGTCAGAAAGATTTCCGGATCGACGTATCTCAAGGAATGGCGGCTTTCAATGCTGCACGCATGCGCGGAGTTCCGGCTCAATTCCTCTATTTCCCCAACGAATGTCACTGGGTAACCGGCTGTCAGGACGGCATTCTCTGGCAGCGGACCTTTAAAGCATGGCTGGATAAATGGCTGAAGTAAAAATAATCAATCTGAAGAGGCTATCAACCGGAAGATTTTCGGCCAAGTAGCCTCTTCGGCTAACAACCGAACCGATGAAAACACCGTTCTTTTTTCCATTTTTCTTCTTGCTGTTATCTGCCTGTCAGTCCTCTACCCCCATTTCCACTTCCATAGAACAAGGCTATCCAGTCACCCGCACCGACCTGAATCAGCCAATGGATTCCGCTGCTCTCACGCTTTCCGAGTTCGGGGAAAACCTTAGATTGGTAACGCTTGAAACCATCGATTCCAGTTTGTTCGGTTCTGCCCTATACGCAGTCGGTAGCCGGTATATCGTCGTTGCTTCCGAAGGAATTCTCTTATTCGATAAAGCTCTATTGATCGGAGAATTGAACAGAAATATAATAAACCATTAAATATAGAGAAAATATGAGAAGAATAACTTTCTTATTAGCTACCCTCCTCCTTCTAGGAGCCTGCAAAGAAGCTAAAAAAGCTTCCGATCGGACCGCCTCCCCCTATCAGGAATTAGCAGATCAATATGCTGAATTTCCCCTGACTACCGATTTGAGTAAACTAACGGAAAAAGAAAAGCAAATGCTCCCTCTGCTTATCGAAGCTGCCGATCAGATGGAAGCGATCTACTGGCAGACAGCCTACGGAGATAAAGAACAACTTTTCGAGGGTATTACAGACCCTGCCCTGCTCAAATACCTTTCCATCAACTACGGTCCCTGGGATAGGCTCGACGCCAACCGGCCCTTTCTCGAAACTGCCGGTCCTAAACCTCTCGGTGCCAATTTCTACCCTCAGGATATGACCAAATCAGAATTCGAAGCTCTTCAGGACCCGCGTAAAAACGACTGGTACAGCATCGTTCGCAGGGATGATAAAGGAGCATTGAAAGTAATCCCTTACCACGAAGCTTATCCCGAACAAATCAGAAAAGCCGCTTCTCTTTTAAAACAGGCAGCGCAGCTAGCTGAAGACGAAGGTCTGCGCAACTATCTGACTCTCCGTTCCGAAGCCTTGCTGACCGATGATTATCTGAAAAGTGACCTGGCGTGGATGGATATGAAAGACAATACGTTAGACATTGTTATCGGTCCTATCGAAACCTATGAAGACGCTCTGTTCGGATACAAAGCCTCTCACTCGGGACAGATCCTGGTAAAAGATAAAGATTGGAGTAAAAAACTCTCTTTATATGCCCAATATCTTCCTAAACTACAGGAGAATCTCCCTGTACCCGCAGCTTACAAAAAAGAGAAAGCCAACGCAAATCCGGATATGAACGCTTACGACGTCATTTATTATGCCGGTGATTGCAATGCCGGTAGTAAAAATATCGCCATAAACCTACCTAACGATCCCCGTGTACATGCAGCCAAAGGAAGCCGGAAACTGCAACTAAAAAATTCCATGCAAGCCAAATTCGACAAAATGGTAGTGCCTATCGCCCGACTCGTCATCGACCCGGAACAACAAAAACACATTCGTTTCGACGCTTTTTTTGAAAATACGATGTTTCATGAAGTAGCCCATGGCCTCGGCGTAAAGTATACCTTGCAAGGCAACCAGGATGTCCGGGGTGCTCTAAAGGATAATTATACTTCTATCGAAGAAGGAAAGGCAGATATCCTGGGGTTATTCTGCATCACCAAACTCGCGGAGTGGGGAGTGATACAGAATAAAGACCTGATGGATAACTATGTAACCTTTATCGCCGGTATTTTCCGTTCCTGCCGTTTCGGCGCTGCCAGTGCCCATGGAAAAGCCAATATGATGCAATTTGCCCATTTTATTGAAAGCGGGGCTATTACCCGGGATGCAGACAAGGGATACTATACGATAGATTTTGAAAAAATGAAAAAAGACATCGAAATCATCGCCGGTGAATACATCACCCTCGAAGGAGACGGCGACTACGACAAAGCCAGCCAGCTAATTGCAGCCAAAGGAATAGTTTCCCCTATCCTTCAAAAAGATCTGGATCGTATTGCCCAGGCAGGCATACCCAAAGATATTTATTTCCAGCAAGGGCTTCAGACACTCGGCCTGTAAGGCAGTTTGTAAAGTCACTCCCTTTGTCGCTGAAAATTTATTAAGTTTATAGTTCCCTGCAAGATTCCCCTTTCGTGGAACTTCCGACCGGTCGCCCCTGCAACTGTAAAAAGTGTTGCAGGGGCGATTTTATAAGCGAAATAGCGATCAGAAAGAACACAAACTTTTCCTTTCCGAACGATTTCCCTGGTATAAAAAAACTTCCAGTGTATTTATTTGTTACATTCTTAACAAATAAACTAGATATTTTTAGGAAAATTATGACTTTCTTGGCAAATTTTATTATTTTTGAAAGCGTGAATGAACAATAACCACTACTAACTAAATTTACATTTGTATATGAAGAAATTCAATCTCTTCCTTATCTTTTTTATGACCACAAGTAGGCTGGTACTTGGACAAATGGATATTAATGCGGTAAACAAACCCGTCGAACTCTTAAATTCAGCCAATGAAGACATTGAAAACGGTAATTATACCGATGCCGTACAGAAACTCTTGGCAGCCATTCGTTTAGAGCCCAAAATCCGGGAAATGTATTTGTCCCTGAACACAGCCTGTTCCCATACCAATCAAATCTCCATCTTAAAACAGTATTTAATTAAAGCTAAAGCTATATTCGAAGAAGACGATGAAATCTGTTATTATCTAGGTAACATTTATCAAAACGAAAACAATTTTCAAAAAGCGATCGCTGAATATAGCCTGGCTATCAAATATGCTCAGAAAAACGGAGAAGATTTCGGATTGGTCTATGCTTACTACCAAAACAGAGCCAGTTGTTATCTGAAAATCAACGAATGTAGTAAATCTATCCCGGATTTCACTTATGCCTTAAAATTGAATCCTGATAACGGGGCTATTTATGCAAACCGGGGCATAGCTTATTATAAAACAGGAAAGAAAACAGAAGCCTGTAAAGACTGGCGAAAGGCCCAAAGCTTAGGGATTCAGAGTGCCGGAACTTACGTACGCCGGTATTGCAGATAAGCAACATCCCCCCGACGGTAAAACAAAACCCTCTCATCGGTAAACTTTCGATTTTATACAGACCGATCAGAGGGTTTCTTTTTCATTTATCGTCTTACCGTTGTTTCAATGAAGCAGCACCCGAAACGTGAGAGGTCACCTTGGGATTGCCCGAATAACTGACATGAGCAGCTCCCGAAGCTTCTACTTCGAGCGTTTCGGTTACATTTACCGACGCATTTGAAGCCCCTGAAGTAGCCAAAGCCAGATTTTTCAAAACCAAATTTTCCAGATTCGCTTTCGACGCCCCCGATAATTCGATCTCCCCGCTGTCTGCCTCTCCTGTCAAGGCCAGCTTTGCAGCCCCGCTAATTTCTACCTCAACCTCAGGAACCTCAACATTCAACTGTAGTTGTGAAGCCCCTGACAAATCGATCTTTCCGATCTTTACCACCTTGAAATTACCATCCCAAACAGCCGTAGCTGCTCCGCTCAAGTCAAATTTTACCGTTTGAGCCGTAAAATCACCCGTTCCTTTCAATTTACATGCCCCACTAAGCAGAACTTCTTCCAGGGAGGAACAGACGATTTCAGCTGTAAATTTTTCATTTTTAGCATGTTTCTTAATCCGGCCTTTAAAGCCAACCTTTACCGTTCCTCCCCAATTTTCAAACACCAGATTATCTTCATAATGAGACGGAATACTCAATGTGACACCTGTATCCTCTCCTTGCCGGATTGTAATATCGAATGCCCCGGAAATATCCAATCCCGTAACCCGCTCTCCCTGGAAACGGGAAATTTTCACTTGTTCCTGGGCTACGCCCATACCGATCGTCCCCCAGCATACGAATAAAAAGAATAAAATTTTACGCATAGTTTTCTATTTAAATGGTTAGTCCAAAACTTCGCATCAAAGGCATCCCAAAAGTCTGTTCAATTTCCTGCCCCTAATCTCTAAGACGATTGAAAACTTATAATATTACAACTCAATCCATTTTTATAATTTTTGCGGGATTTACCCGGGCCGCTTTCCAGGATTGCCAGATTACCGTAAGTATCCCCACGGCCAGCACGATAAAAGCTGCTGCGATAAATATCCAGACAGTCAGTTGTGGCCGGAATACATACTGCATTCTCCATTGTTCGATCAGGTATAACGCCATCGGTAATCCGATCGCCAACGCGATAGCGATCCACTTGATAAAGCGGATACACAACAATCCGACAACTTGTCTTTGTGTAGCCCCATTGATCTTACGTAAACCGATTTCCTTCATCTGGCTTTCCACCGAATACCAGGCTAAACCGAATAATCCCAAAGCAGTCAGGAACAAACTGATCCATGAAAAAAGTACGACCATTTGCAACACCCTCTGCTCCTCTTGGTGCAGATCCTCATACATTCCGGCCATAGTCCGAAATTTTAATCCTTCCTCATCTCCCGAAATTTTTTTCCATAACTCCTTTATTTTTTGAATAGCCACCGACATACTTCCTTCCTTTATCTTTACCAAAGTGTTGTATGAAGTGGAATTATATTCGATTAAAAGGGGTTGAATCTGTCGACTCAGGTTATCGATAACAAAATCCTCGACAACCCCGACAATTAAATGCTCACCATTACATACCAACCGATAATTCACCGGTTCCTGAATCGCCATTTTTTTTACAAATGCTTCGTTCACCAATACAGCATCGTTAGGCGCCGAGGGAGAGAATCCTTTTCCCTTCACTAATTTCAGTCCGAAAAACGGTAGAAAACGCTCATCTCCCCCCATAATCATCGCACTTATTCCTCTGGCAGAGAAAGCCCCGTAACTCAATATATCGCTGGAAGTATAATCTTCAACTTCAGGAATCACCTGCAACTGTCCGGTAAATTGTTTCCATTGTCCGCCCTCCGGATGGTTTGCATATAAACTCAGGATCCGGTCACTATCCGGACGGACATGTCCCACGTAATCCATTTGTTGTGCGATTCCCAACACCATAACAACCAATACGACCGAAATAACGAATTGTGCCACCACCATTCCCGTAACCAATTTAGGACGTTGCACCAATCCGGTTTTCATCATATCGTTCAGTGAATTTTTGCCGATCCTTGAAAAAATATACAAAGAAGGTCCCAAAATAACTATAACCAGTAAAATCAACATCAATCCTCCCGAAATCCCTTCTACCAAATCGCTCAAAACCAGGTCTGCTTTCATAAATCGATTGAAAGCGGGCAAGCACCCCTTGATCAGTAAAACAGCGATAACCAAAGCAATAGCGGCCTGTATCGAAGTTTCTGCTATCAATTGGCCACGTATTTCCTGTCCGGTCGCTCCGAAAATCATTTGCTGGTTGGTATTTTTAAGGCGTTGCAATGATTTCGTCATACTGATGTTGATATAGTTGAAGCAAGCAATCACCAGAATAGCGATAGCGATACTTCCGGCTAAATACAGGGCAACCCGATCGCGCGATTTAATAAAACCGATTTGCTGATCACCCGAAAAATACACCTGACTCAACGGTCTTAACTGTTGTTTTCCCTGAATATCGTATTGTTTCCGATAGGTCTCGTCCTGATTCAGTTTTTTTTCCAGTTTATCTTTCCGGCCCTCTTTCCCCAGTTTCAGGAAGCTATAATAGCTATTCATCCAGGATACACGGGTAAGTGCATAATCGGATTCCGGTAAATGGATCAATAAATCATATTGCAGATAACTTTTGCTTTTGTCGTCCACAATCGCTTTTACCATATAGACCTTTTCTTCCTCCACATTTTGTAATCGTCCATCTTTGAGGTACTGGCTATAGCCCACTAACAACAACGTCTCTCCTAAAATATTTTCGCGTCCGAAATTCTTCCGGGCAAAAGAGCGGGTAACAGCTACACCCGAAGGATCCCGTAAAGTCTCTTTCAGATCTCCAGCCAAAAGTTCAGGCTGAAACAAATCGGCGAAATTAGGGGTAACTGCATAAATAGCAGCATAAGGTATTGTTTCACCACTATTCTTTTTAATCTGTTTGTGATCGTCATGGCACACACAGATATCTTCGACTTCCGGGAAAGAACGCTGAATAGCGACGGCACGCCCTCCATTAAGGGTATGGTTGGCCATAACCTCTTCATTACTATAATATACGTTCTGCTCTTGTAATAAATACCATTGCCCTCCTCCTTTCACCACATGAGCTATATTATACTCGTTAGCTACAAAACCAATCAATAAAACACTACATGTCAAGCCAATAATCAAGCTCAACATCGAAATTACAAAATAAATTTTATTTCTCGCCCAGGAACGAAAAATCATTTTTAATGAAATAGAAAACATAAAAAATTCATATCTTTTTAACCGGATAATAACCAATTATATGCCAATTTATTAATCAACTGTTAATCAAATAGATAATCCCGGTTTCTATTTTGAATATGTAAAAAAACGAGACAACAATGTAAAAAAAATAGACAATCCGATTCAAGAGTAAAATAATTAATACATTGAATATAAACGACTTAATTATTTGGCACAATAATAGTATAGAGAAATACAAAATTCAATCTTCAATCTTATGATAAAAATAGAAAATTTAAGTAAAGTGTTCCGCACGGAAGAAGTGGAGACTACTGCATTAAATAACGTCTCGCTGGAAGTAAAAAAAGGAGAATTCGTAGCGATCATGGGTCCTTCCGGTTGTGGTAAATCTACCTTACTGAATATCATCGGCCTGCTGGATAATCCGACAGACGGGAAGTATTATTTCGACGGCGAAGAGGTAGGACACCTAAAAGAGAAACAGCGTACTCAGGTACGTAAAGGAAATATCGGTTTCGTATTCCAGAGTTTCAATCTGATCGACGAACTGAATGTATATGAAAACGTCGAACTGCCTTTGATCTATCTGAAGAAGAAAGCCAGTGAAAAGAAAGAGATTGTATCCCATATTCTCGACCGGATGAACATCAGCCACCGGGCCAAGCACTTTCCGCAGCAATTATCCGGCGGACAGCAACAACGTGTAGCCATTGCCCGTGCCGTAGTAGCAAGTCCCAAATTAATCCTGGCCGACGAACCGACGGGTAACCTGGATTCACGTAACGGTACGGAAGTGATGAACCTACTGACCGAATTGAATCAGGAAGGTACGACCATCATAATGGTGACTCACTCCCAGCACGATGCCTCCTATGCTCATCGGGTAATCAATCTTTTCGACGGGCAGATCGTCACCGAAACTTGTGGTGTGAAAGATTAAAGCAACGGACCTTTCTATAAACAACCTCCGGGAGAACAGGAAAAACTTCCGGAGTTCATTATCTTTATTCTTTTAGGGAAGTCAGGCCGGTCGATAATTATTATATTTGCATAGTTATAATTTTCCATATGACAAAACAAGGTACCATCCTCATTGTTGACGACAATAAAGGTGTATTGGCAGCCATCGATATGCTGCTCAGCGGCACTTTTAAAAAAGTGATCACCATCAGTAATCCCAACCGGATTCCTGCGATGCTGGAAACGGAAAATATCGATGTCGTATTGTTGGACATGAATTTTTCCAGTGGTATAAATAATGGAAACGAAGGTATTTTCTGGCTGGGAGAAATACGGAAAATAAGCAACGATCTACCGGTCGTCCTATTTACAGCTTATGCAGACATCGAACTGGCCGTAAAAACAGTGAAAGAAGGGGCTACCGACTTTGTCGTCAAACCCTGGGATAATGCCAAACTGATAGCGACCCTTTTGTCTGCCTACCGCTTACGCCAATCCCAGACAGAAGTAAAACAACTCCGGGAAAAGGAAGTCGAACTAAAAAAACAACTGACTTCGGGCGAAGAGTTGATCTGGGGCGATTCTCCGGTCATGCAACAACTACATCGGCTGATCGAGAAAGTAGCTTCTACGGATGCCAATATTCTGATCACCGGCGAAAACGGTACAGGCAAGGAAATGATTGCCAAGGAACTGCACAGACTTTCCAAACGGAATAAGGAAGTCATGATTGGTGTAGATATGGGTGCGATCACCGAGACTTTGTTCGAGAGCGAATTGTTCGGTCACGTGAAAGGAGCCTTTACAGACGCCAAGGAAGACCGCGCCGGTAAATTCGAAGCAGCGAACAAAGGTACTTTATTCCTGGACGAAATCGGTAATCTGACCTACTCCCTTCAATCCAAACTACTCGCGGCAATCCAAAGCCGGCAAATCACGCGGATCGGTTCCAATAAACCCATCGACATAGATATCCGTCTGATTTGTGCCACCAACAGTAATCTCCAGGAAATGGTTGCCAAGGGTACTTTCCGCGAAGACTTGCTTTATCGGATCAATACCATTCACATTGAGATCCCTCCTTTAAGGGAAAGAGGTAACGATATCCTCCAGTTAGCCGAATCCTTTCTGCGTAAATACGGATCGAAATATAGTAAAGGGCAACTGTACTTCACCAAAGATACTCAAAGTAAATTGCTGGAATACTCCTGGCCGGGTAATGTCCGGGAATTACAACACGCCATTGAGAAAGCAGTGATTATGTGTGATGAAGAGACATTAAAACCTTGTGATTTTTTCTTCAAGCCCAATAACGAAGTGCCGGCCAATAGTTCCAAAACCCTGGAAGAGATGGAAAAAGAGATGATCTGCAAAGCGATCGAGCACCATCATGGTAATATCTCCGCTATTGCCAGTCAGCTGGGTATCACCCGCCAAACCCTTTATAATAAGATGAAAAAATTCGGACTATAAGATTTCATCGTCATTCCATTGAAAACGCGAACCTTTTAATCTGATCTCCCATGTACCGCATTCTCAGTTCCCTCCTGGCTATCGTCATTCTATCTATCGTTTCCTGGCAAGCTTTCCGGGAAGGAAACTATTTAGGAGGAGCCCTGGCTGCTGCGGGAATCATCGGGCTGACCGGGTTGATATTCTATTTTATCAATACGACCAACCGAAAGTTAACCTATTTTTTCAGTGCTTTGGAAAATGACGATTACACCATACGTTTTGTCGAAAACGAAGGTATGCAATCGGAACGTTTGTTAAACCATATCCTGAACCGGATCAAAAGCATCATACAGAATACCCGGATCGAAATACAGCAGAAAGAACGGTATTATGAGTTGATCTTAAACAGTATCAGCTCGGGAGTGATCGCCTTAGACGATAACGGATTCGTACTTCAATTGAACCGATTTGCCCTAAAACTCATCGATCTGGAAGTTTTCACCCATGTCAGCCAGCTTAGAAAAGTTTCTCCTGTTCTGGTCGAAGCATTTAAAGAAATCCGTCCGGGTGAAAACCGGAGAGTGACTTATACCAACGAACGGGGAAGTATCCAACTGCTGATCACTGCCAGTGGTATCACAGTCAACGGAAAACATACCCGGCTTTTAGTGATCAACGATATCGAAAATGAAATGGACGAGAAAGAAATCGACTCGTGGATCCGGCTGATCCGGGTACTAGCCCATGAAATTATGAACTCGATCGCTCCGATCACTTCATTAAGCGACACTTTAT